>NZ_JADBVM010000238.1:0-29458 GCF_020244875.1 Microcystis sp. M44BS1 | reverse complement strand
CTCGCCCTACTTAGGGTGATCAGCAAACCTGATCGATCGGAGGGCGCAAGCTTTGCGCCCCTACAGTAACGGATTTTGTCCACAATGTAGGGGCGAACTGCGTTCGCCCAAAAGGTACATTATCAAAGCGCAAGTCCCTAAGCTGTACTGAATTTAAACTGCTTAAAAGTTGAGTAGGGAGGCACAATTATTTGTAGGATGGGTTAGCGGTAGCGTAACATGAGCGGGCGTTGGGTTTCATGCTTCAACCCAACCTACCTTCTATTGATACGAAAATCATCTCTAAAATCCTAGAATTGCTTCTTTTTCCCATATTTGATAATTTTGCTAGATGTAACCAATTAAAGATAGAGTTAGTATCTCAACAAAATTTTTACCCTGATTTGACCTTTATTCACGAGCCAACAGGAGCTAAGTTTGCTGTGGATAGAAATTACTGTTAATGAGGAGAGTGTTTAGTGAAGTTAACGCCACTTGTGCCACCGATTAAGTGTCAAGGAATTAAAACTAAATTGGTAAAAGATGTTAAAAATATTGTGTCTGATCTGAGCTTTGGGCGTTGGATAGAACCCTTTTCTGGATCGGGAGTGGTGGCCTTTAATATTAATCCGAAAAAGGCTTTACTTGCGGACACAAATACTCATATTATCCAGTTTTATAATAATCTAAAAAATCAAGTTATTACCAGTAAAACTGTGAAGCTTTTTTTGCAAGAAAATGGTCAAGTTCTTAAGGAACAGGGAGAAAGTTATTATTATCAAGTACGAGAAAGATTTAATCAAGCTCCTAATTCTCTAGATTTTTTATTTCTCAATCGCTCCTGTTTTAACGGCGTGATGAGATTCAATCGGAAGGGACAGTTTAACGTACCTTACTGTCATAAATCAGAGCGATTTTCTCAAGCATATATTACCAAAATAGTTAATCAAGTTATTGCCATAGAAAATATTCTTATTAAAACTGATTATAATTTTCAAGTTGCTGACTTTCGAGAGACTTTATCTGATTGGCAAAAAACAGATTTGATCTATCTCGATCCTCCTTATTTAGGGAGACACGCCGATTATTTTAACTCTTGGTCTGAAGAGGATGAAGATTGTTTGGTGACTATTTTAAAGGATATTTCTTGTCGGTTTATTTTTTCCACTTGGCACAGTAATCAGTTTAGAAGCAATCCTTTAATTAAAAAAAATTGGAGTGCTGATCAGTTTTATATCTATACTAAACAGCATTTTTATCATGTTGGTTCCACAGAAAAATTACGTCATCCGATCACCGAAGCACTCATTACTAACTTTAACATTCCCTTGTTGCCAGAGCGAGAAACTGATTTGCAACAACTGTCATTATTCCCATCGACAGCAGAAAATGAGGGAGTGAGAACAGTCTAGAAGATGCCTAGTTGCTAATTCTCACTCCTTACTATTTATCCTTGGCTTTGGCGCAGATGGTCGTTAATTTGACGTTTACGCTTTTCTTGGGGGGTAGTGCTAGTAATTTCGCCAAAATCTTCGCTACTCATGGAAAGATGGGACATTATCTTTCTTTTGCGCTCTTTAGCAGTTAATTCCGGTGAAGGAGTTACCGGCGGCGGCACTGCCACGGGTTCCGCTACCACCGGAGGAGTTTCCACAATTGGCAGCGGTTTTTTGGGAATATAGTCAGCACCAGTGGTACTTCTGGAGAGATGATCGAGAATGCGCCGTTTGCGATCGTCAGTAGCCATAAAAATCTTTGCCAGTCTAGTGTGAACTTTTGTAACTATCACCCATTGTCAAACATCCCCATCTCCTTGAGAAGTCAAGGGAGATTTTATTTTCAGCGATTGAAGACATATAATAACCTGCGATCGCATTTATCTGGCCGTGGAACTGGGGGTCTTCTCGCCCAAGGTGATAAGATAAAAAACTAAGTCTTTGAAAATATGACAAAGGATTTATCTATCATGACACCCTCTTTAGCTAACTTTCTCTGGAGCCTTGTTTTAGGTGCGGTTATCGTCCTGATTCCTGCCACTATCGGTTTGATTTTCATCAGTCAATACGACAAGATCAAACGGACTTAATTTAATCTAACTCTAAAATGCCTAGACCGATTCCGTCTGGGCATTTTAGCTAATTTTGGAACTGGCAAGAGCGATCGCACCGACTACCCGATATCCCTCTGTGCGTAAAACCTGCACAGCTTCCTCGATCGTGGTTCCTGTGGTATAAATATCATCAATTAAGAGAATCGGCACTGATTTCGGTAAATTTTTCCCCAGTTGAAAAGCCGCTTGCATCGTCTTTTTTCTCTCCTCGGCTGCCATACTAAATAAAGCTGCCGTGTTCTTAATCCGAATTAATCCGCGACTAGCCAGAGGATAACCGGTTAAACGACAAAAACCTTCGCCAATGACTTCTGCTTGATTAAAACCCCTTTCCTTTAACCTTTCTGGATGGAGAGGGATAGGAATCACCGTCAAACGTTTATCGGTGAGGGGAGGACGCAGCAGCCAAGTTTCCCCCATGCAACTGCCTAGCAAAGAGCCGAGAGCGGGATGGCGATCGTATTTCATTTTAGCGATCGCCTGTTTTAATTTACCTTCATAGCGTCCCCAGATAAACAGGGGAATAGAACCACGCCAGAGAAAAAGCGGGTTATTCTGACGATAGGCCTGTAATTGTCGCCCACAATCACGGCAAAGCTCTCGATCGCTTTGCCGTTGACAGAGAGGACAGGGAGACTTAAGAAATAAAGCGAGAAAAGGTTCGAGCATGGGAAGCGAAAGTTTTAGCTAGATGCTGATTTCCATCGTCAAAAACGGTCAAATAATGGGGATTACTCCGCTCGATCGAAAGACTGATTCCTTGCGCTCCTTCGGACTCTAGATCTTGGAGATAACCCCCCTGATGCTGTTCTGCTTCCTCAAAAGAAGCAAAGGGACCAAAATAGTAGGTACAGTGGGGATAAAGGGAGGTAATTTTCAGCCACCAAGGTGTATTATCGTCAGAAATTTTATTTGTCTGCAAGAAAGATAAAATCATGTTCTGGTAGTGATAGGGGACAGGGATTGCGGGAATCAAGGATAGGTTTGAGGAACTTTGCCCCTATAATTCCGATTTGCTGGCCAAAAAGTCGAGCTTTTGGCCAAAGAGAGTCTTTTTATCGTATTAGATTAACAAGGGGATCGGTGGCAAAATCGAAAGAGATTCTAAAAATTCTCCTCGCCCAAGGGGAAGCGGATCGAGATAGGATAGTAAAAAGTTTTTTTGTAGAAAGCTAAGGGGATCAGATAACTATGAGCCAGATCACAGACACAGATAAGAGTCTTGAGGCGATGAAGAAGTTTGCCGAACAGTACGCTAGAGGTACAAATACTTACTTCTGTAGCGATCTCTCGGTGACAGCGGTAGTAATTGAGGGATTAGCGCGTCATAAGGACGAATTAGGCGCTCCTTTATGTCCCTGTCGTCACTACGAAGACAAAGAAGCGGAGGTAAAAAATACTTTTTGGAATTGTCCCTGTGTACCGATGCGGGAACGGAAAGAATGTCACTGTATGCTATTTATTACCCCCGATAACGAGTTTGCCGGGGAAGAACAGGTAATTTCCCTCGACTATATCCAAGAAGTCCGCGAATCGATGAGGGGGCATTAGTATAGGGTAATGACAGCCAGCGCTTTTGGGCAAGGAATCGACGAATTTAATCGCCAGCAATTCTATGCTTGTCATGATACCCTAGAGGCTTTGTGGATGGAGTCCGCAGAGCCTGAAAAAACCTTTTATCAAGGCATTTTGCAGATTGCTGTCGCTTGTTACCATCTAGAAAATAATAACTGGCGCGGAGCGGTAATTCTTTTGGCAGAAGGGGTGAGACGTTTGCAACACTATCAACCCGATTACGAGGGGATCAACGTGACGCACTTGGTTGGGGAGAGTTTGGATCTATTAAACTTTTTACAGAATCTCGATCCCCAAGCTTTACCGGCAGTGTTAGAAGCGATGAAAAGCAATCAGGAACATCCTCATCCCCACCTCGATCGATCTATCTGTTCTCTGCCGAAAATCCTCAAAAGTCATCCCGTCCTCTAAACAGCTAGATTAGTTAGTCAATACAATTACCGCTAAGTAGGTGGATGTTAAAAATTGTCAGCACCCCCCTTATCAAGGGGGGATAAAAGGGAGGATAAAAGGGGGGATAAAAGGGGGGATAAAATACTCTATTTATAGGTGAGATTTCTATGAGAGCAAGATACACAAAAATCAGAGGATGGCTAGTTGCCCTCGTTTCTACTAGCTTAGTTATGGGATTAGGTACTTCTCCCCTAGTCAAGGCACAGCAGAATATTGTACCAGGTAATGCCATGACAGTGCGATCGGATATTCAGGAGGCAAACTCAAAAACGGGGGTAATTACTGCGCGGGGTAACGTACAAGTGTTCTACCCTGCCCGCAAAATGCAGGCCACTTCTGCCCAAGCTCAGTATTTTAGCCGCGAACGTCGTTTAGTGATGACGGGTAACGTTTATGTTTTGCAGGAAGGCAACAGTATCCGCGCCGAAACGATGACTTATCTAGTCGATGAGGGCAGATTTATCGCTACTCCCCAAACCAGTCAGCAGGTGGAGTCAATTTATTTAGTCAAAGATAACGAAACTTCCCCCCAACCAGCAGCCTCCCCGACACCCGCACCCCTACCTTCCCCTTCCCTCCCCGCTGCCCCAATTATTAACCCGCAGTGATGGGGAATCAGGAGACTCCGAGACGGGAGGAGATAGGGTGATAGGGTTTTGGGGTGATAGGGTGATGAGACAGCTTCCCCACGTCCCCACGTCCCCACTTCCCCATTTCCCACGTCCCCACGTCCCCACGTCCCCACTTCCCCATTTCCCACTTCCCCACGTCCCCACTTCCCCATTTCCCACGTCCCCACTTCCCCATCACCCCACTTCCCCATCACCCCACACCCCACACCCCAACACCGGATAAAGATGACTTTAGTATTAGAAAATATCCATAAATCCTACGGTAAAAGGCTCGTGGTTAACCGGGTGGGTATTACTGTTGCCCCGGGGGAAATTGTCGGGTTATTAGGGCCAAATGGTGCGGGGAAAACCACAACTTTTTATATCGCCACGGGATTAATTAAACCGAATCAAGGGCGCGTTTGGCTCGATCAAAAAGAAATTACTAAATTACCCCTTAATCAAAGGGCGCGTCTGGGGATTGGCTATCTGACGCAGCAGGCCAGTATTTTTCGTTATTTAACTGTATCAGAAAATATTCAGTTAGCCCTAGAACAGTCGGGAGTTCCCTTTTCCCAACGGGCAAATCGTCTCTATGATTTATTAAAAGAATTTCGCCTCGATAAGATTGTTGGCACTAAAGGCGCTTACGTTTCCGGAGGAGAAAGAAGAAGGACGGAATTAGCTCGCGCTTTAGCGGTGGGAGTCAACGGACCAAGATTTTTATTATTAGATGAACCTTTCGCCGGAGTAGATCCGATCGCTGTATCTGAGATTCAAGCGATGATCGCTGGTTTAAGGGATCGTCAGATGGGAATTTTAATTACCGATCACAATGTGCGAGAAACTTTGGCTATCACTAATCGGGCTTATATTATGCGCGAAGGGCAGATTTTAGCGGCGGGAAGTGGCGAAGAACTGTATAATAATCCTCTGGTGCGTCAGTATTATTTGGGTGATAATTTTTTCAGATAATTGTTATTAATAAAAAATCGCTACATTATATCATGAAAGTTAGCAATTGGCAAGGAAATTTAAGTAGAATACCCGGATTTACCATCTTAGACCGCTATATTTTTGTCGAGTTATTATTGCCCTTTCTATTTGGTATGGGTTTATTCACTTCTTTGGGAGTGGCGATCGGGACTTTATTTGATTTAGTGCGACGGATTACTGAATCGGGTTTACCTTTTACTTTGGCCCTAAAAATTCTCTTATTAAAAATGCCAGAGTTTATTGTTTTAGCCTTTCCCATGTCGATACTTTTAGCAGCTTTAATGGCCTACAGTCGTTTAGCCAGTGATAGCGAATTAATTGCTTTTAAAAGTATTGGAATTAGTGTTTATCGCCTAATAATTCCCGCCATTGTGCTAAGTTTAATAGTGACGGGATTAACCTACGTTTTTAATGATTATGTGGCTCCAGCTGCCAGTTATGAAGCTAATGCTACCATGACGAAAGCTCTGCGACCAAATCGCAAGTCTTTTATTGAAGATAATATTATTTATCCTGAATACGGCAAAGTGCGGCCACCGGATGGAGGGGAAGCGCAAACGGTATTAAGAAGGTTATTTTATGCCGAAAGATTTAACGGTCAAGAAATGTTAGGGTTAACCATTCTCGATCGCACCCAGCCGGAAGTTAATCAAATTATTACCTCAGAATCAGCTTCTTGGAATATTGAAAAAAATATCTGGGATTTTTATAACGGCACAATTTATCTAATTGATCCTAATGGTTCCTATCGTAATATTGTCCGCTTTCAACATCAACAATTAGCCCTACCTCGTACCCCTTTAGATTTAGCTTTTCGAGGCCGAGATGGTTCAGAAATGACCCTCAGACAAGCGCGGGAATACTTAGAAATACTGCAATTAAGTGGCAATCCCACCAAAATTAGAAAACTACAGGTTCAAATCGAGCAGAAAATATCTTTACCCTTTGTTTGTTTAGTTTTTGGCATGATTGGGGCAGCCTTGGGATTGCGTCCCCAAAATTCTAATAAAGCCACCAGTTTCGGTATTTGTATTGTTCTAATTTTCTCCTATTATCTCCTATCTTTTGTCACCAGTTCCTTAGGTATTGGCGGAGTTTTAACCCCCTTGATGGCCGCTTGGTTGCCCAATATTTTAGGATTAACTGCTGGGGGGATTTTGTTACTTCAATCAGCTAAGTAATCGAGGGTTAGCGGTGGGAATAAAAATTGATAATCATCAAATTTCTAGGGCTAATTTGTATAAACGACTGCGGGATAAATTAGTAACCTGTGCTAATTGTCTGCTGGCTTGCGATCGACTAACTCCCCGTTCTATAATTTGTTTTAATTCCTGTTTTAATTCCTCGTCGGATAATTGGATATTATCGGCCTGATCGTTGCCCATAACTACGAGCGTAAATTCTCCTTTAGGAGTTTTATTCTCCCGATATAAATTAATCGCCTCGTCGATAGTTCCTCGCCAAATTTCTTCGTAAAGCTTGGTTAATTCCCGACCTAAAACTATCTTTCTTGTGGGTCCACAAGTTTCGCGTAAATCCTCCAAAGTCTTAATAAGTTTGTGGGGAGCTTCATAAAAAACCATCGTTCTTGTTTCAGTTTTTAAACTCTCTAAGCGCTCTTGTCTCAGCTTTGCCTTACCCGGAAGAAATCCTTCAAAACAGAATCTTTCCGTGGGTAATCCCGACACCGCTAAAGCAGTAATTACCGCCGTTACTCCGGGGATGGGAACCACTTCGATATTAGCTTCTATACAAGCTTTAATTAACTCATAACCCGGGTCAGAAATCCCCGGCATTCCCGCATCAGTAACCAAGGCGATATCCTGACCTTGGCTGAGAATATTTAATAACTCATCGAGACGGGAAAGGCGATTATGTTCATGGTAACTAATTTGAGGGGTTGAAATATCAAAATGCTGTAATAATTTGCCGGTGTGTCTGGTATCTTCGGCAGCAATTAGAGAGACTTTTTTGAGGGTTGCCAGGGAGCGGAAAGTCAGATCGTCTAAATTACCGATCGGCGTTCCCACCACATATAATTTACCGAGATTATTCATAAATTGGCTAAAAATAGGCTATTTAGTCGTCTTTTCAGTGATCAGTACCCAGTAAACGGTAGGCTGACGACTGATAACCGATCACTGATCAGACTGTCCACTAAAAACTCATAAGTAGGGAGGCACAATTATTTTTAGGATGGGTTAGCGGTAGCGTAACATGAGCGAGCGTTGGGTTTCATGCTTCAACCCAACCTACGTTCATCTTATATTTAATTCCACCCACCCACTTATCTGATCACTGATCACTGATAACTGCTCACTGATAACTGCTCACTGATAACTGATAACTGATAACTGATAACTGATAACTGAGAACCGATCGCTTTTCTCTGTTCAGGGATCACTCAAATAGGGTAAAGTAGGTCAAGGTATGCTAACCCTGTTATTGCATTAATCTAGTCTAAGGAGAACGTCTTAGTAATGTTAACCCTAAAAATCGCCGTTTATATCGTTGTTTCCTTCTTTGTCTTACTTTTTATCTTTGGCTTCCTTTCCGGCGATCCTACCCGTAACCCCGGACGCAAAGACTTTGAGTAGAAGACAATTATCAAACTGGTTCTAGGGTAGAGACACAGGGAACAAGTTATTGAACTTTCCCTGTCTCCCTAGAAATAATGATCGTGGTAGTATCATTGAGGTTCGCTCGTCCTCTATTTCGATCGCCGACTCGTGCAGTCATGTCTTTTTTTCTCTTAGCTGTTGAACCACCTGCCCTAATTAATACTGTAGCTGAACCGGAAACGGAGGAGCGCCAAGTTTCTGAAAATAGTCCCACGTCTGTAGTTCCCCTCCCTGTCACCCCAGCACCTCTAGAGGCAAAAAAGCCTTCAGAAGAGAGCGTTTCTATTCCCCTCACCGTCACTCCACCCCCGGAAACCGTCGAGGTAAAACCCTTGGTTCCCGATCAGGGTATTCCCCTCAAACCATTACCTAGCAGTGCGGGTGATGCGGCAGCTTTAGGAAAACCCCTTTCTGTTCAGAATTCTCCACCCCCCGCAGCCGTTGGTGTCACCATTAATCCCGAAACCGAGATAGTTTCAGGATTAAATCAAAAAGCTCTTAACCAGAAAAATGGCTCAACTCGGCTATTAGTGCGGAAAAAAGGCGAAAAAACCAGCCAAGAATACTTTATTTCCCTCAATAACAGCCTAGCTCAGTCCGCTAATCCAGAAGAGGAAAGACCCCTAGAATTAGTGGCCGATGAGCAGGAATTTGACCAAAATCGGCAGATTATCACCGCTAGAGGTAATGTCACCCTGCGTTTTGCCCAAAGTGTACTAACAGCCGATCGCTTACAGATTAATCTTCCCGAAAAGTTAGCGGTAGCGGAGGGCCAGGTGATCCTAACCCGGGGAGATCAAATCCTGCGCGGCGATCGCTTTGAGTATTATTTCGTCCAGGATAGCGGTGTGGTATTTAATGCTAATGGGGAAATTTTTCAACCCAGCACCGCTAGGGATTTAGGACAAACGCTGCCCACGGATGTGGGGGCCGGTAGTTCTTTTGGAACCCTAACCGATCGTTTGGCATTAAATCAACCCTTGCAGAGAATCACGACGGGAGAGGGTTTTCAATTTGTCGTCGGGGGACAGGATCCCAGTCGGCGCGATCGACAGAATATTAATAGTCCGTCGGGGGGAACGATTAATCGTGTCCGTTTTCAGGCCGAGCGCTTGAATTTTGATGGTAAGGTGTGGAATGCCACTAATGTGCGTCTGACTAATGACCCTTTTTCCCCTCCTGAATTGGAAGTTCGGGCTAATTCCGCCACTTTTCGCAGTACTGGCCCCTTTACCGATGAGTTACGGATGAGTAATTCCCAGTTGGTTTTCGATCAACGGGTAGTGGCACCCACTTTTATTAATAGTCTTACGTTCGATCGCCGTCGTCGTCGTCCTTTTTTAATTGCCCCGGGCTATGATGGGGAGGATCGGGGCGGATTTTTCGTAGAAAGTCCCCTAACTTTAGTGGAGACACCGAAGACTCTTTTTGAGTTGACACCGCAATATTTAGTGCAAAAAGTCCTCAATCCCGATGCTTTTCCCTCAGCTAACCCCGGAGGTGGGGAAGTTTCGCCCCTTAGTCCGAAAGCTTTTGGTTTATTGGGCAATTTTGCCACTAATTTTGGCGAGCGCTCGTTTTTGCAAGCGACAGCTTCTTTTTCTAATTTAGATTTGGAACAGATCGAAAATAGTGTTCGTTCTAAAATTCGCTTTCAACAGACGATCGGACAGTTGCAGTATCCCTATCTGCTCAATGTGGAGTACAATTATCGCGAGCGTCTCTTTAACGGTTCTTTGGGGTTTCAGACGGTTAATAGCAGTTTTGGGGCAATTTTGACCTCACCGGTGATTGTTGTCCCCAATACGGATATTAGACTCAGTTATCAAGCTTCTGTTCAGAATGTTAACGCACCCACCGATCGCAGTGATCTCTTAGCGGCCAATGCAACGGATAATGTGACTAATTTAAGCCGTTTTCAGGGTGCTGTCTCCCTCAATCGCAGTTTTTTACTCTGGTCTGCCCTTACTTTACCACCGACTCCCGACCAAGGGTTAAGATTTTCTCCTCTTCCCGTTCAACCCTATATTGCTCTTGTCACTGGTGTCACCGGTGTCACCAGTTATTACACTAATGGAGAGACGCAAAATTCCGTCACGGGAACCGTGGGATTATTGGGACAGTTTGGGCGTTTTTCCCGCAATTTTTTCGACTATACCGGGTTTAATATCAGTTTTAGTCAGGGTTTGGTTAACGGACAATCACCCTTTTTCTTCGATCGCTTTGTTGATCAACAAACCATGTCCTATGGTATAACTCAACAGGTATATGGTCCGATTCGCGTGGGTTTCCAGAGTGTTTATAGTATCGATCAAGCGAAGGAAATCAGTACAGAATATTTTCTCGAATGGAGTCGTCGCACCTATAGTTTAATTTTGCGCTATAACCCGGTGCTGCAGTTGGGAATACTCAACATCCGCGTCTCGGATTTCAACTGGACAGGCAACCCCGGCTATTTTGAGGGTAGCGATGTCCGTCCAGTGGTGGATGGAGTAACCCGTTAAGACTACATGGGAATTATGAATTATGAATTATGAATTATGAATTATGAAGTGGGGTGTGGGGTTTTAGGGATTTTCAGATCGGGATTACCTCTCATTGAGACTCCCTTGGCTAACTTCTAAGTAGGGAGGCACAATTATTTGTAGGATGGGTTAGCGGTAGCGTAACCCATGCGGGCGTTGGGTTTCATGCTTCAACCCAACCTACGTTCTCCCTTGGCTAACTTCTATCTTTTTTTCAACGTGACAGAAAAGCTCCTAAAATTTTCATTGTGTTGATCGTTTCATAATTCAACCCTTCTACTCCCTTAATATTTGTTTGTTCATAAAGTCTAGGAGAGCGTAAAGTATTCTGACATTCTCCTGTTTTTAGGTTCCAAAGTTTAATCGTCTCGTCTTCACTTGCGCTGGCCAATGTCTTACCGTCGGGACTAAAACACACTGACCTGACACTTTTAGTATGTTCACACAGAAGTTGATGAAGTTCACCTGTTTCAACATCCCAAATTCGGATTGTTGCGTCATCCCCTCCACTTGCTAGTAACTTCCCATCGGGACTAAAGGCCACTGACCATACCCAAGACTTATGACCTTCAAAACTATTAATTAATCTACCATCTTTGACTTGCCAAACTTTGACCGTTTGATCATCACTTGAACTGGCTAATCGCTGACCGTCAGAGCTAAAGACAACAGACCAAATTCTTCCTTGATGACCTTTAAAAGTCCGCAAAGATTGAGTCATATCATCTTCAATAGACCAGAGTTTTATAGTTCGATCTTCACTACCAGTTGCTATTAATCTTCCGTCAGGACTAAAAGTTACTGATAATACCCAGGCCTGATGTTCCTCAAAAGTCTTGAGACAAAATCCTCTCGGAACCGACCAAAGCTTAACAGAATTATCTCCACTACCACTTACCAGCATTTGACTATTAGGACTAAAAGCGATCGCCCATACGCGCTTTTGATGTTCTGGGGAAAAAGTGTATTTTTCATCTGTCCTAATATCCCAAAGTTTGATGGTGTTATCGTGACTGGTACTAGCAATCAGTTGACCATTCGGACTAACCGCGACTTGATGCAATAAAACCCAATAATCTTTTTCTTGTAAAATTTTAATTACTTTGCCACTTTCCCCTGACCATAATCTAATCGTTTGATCTCCGCTTCCACTTATCAATGTTTTTCCATCGGGACTAAAAGCTACTGAACAGATCCAGTCAGTATGACCATTAATCTGTTGAAGACATTTATGGTTTTTGATAGACCATAATCGGATCGATCGATCTATAGAACCACTCAAGATATATTGACTATCGGGACTGAAAGTAATCGATGATAATCGATTGCCATATCCCCTAAAACATTGAAGACATTCTCTGGTTTTTACTGACCATAATCGCAGTGTAAAATCTTCACTTCCACTGGCTATATATTGACCGTCCGGACTAAAAGCAATTGACCAAATCCAGCTTTCATGTCCTTCTAAAGTATCAATATTTTGATATTCTCCTTCTATAATAGACCATATTTTAATAGTTTTATCCCCACTTCCACTGGCTAGAAGTTGACCATCGGAACTAAAGGCAACTTGCCAAACCCAATCTTGGTGTCCTGTAAGAGTATGGAGACATTCTCCTGTGTTAACTGACCATATTTTGATGGTTTTATCAGCGCTGCCACTGGCTAAAAGTTGACCATTTGGACTAAAAGTAACACCACCCACTCGTTCTTGATGTCCTTCAAGGGTGTGGAGACATTCTCCTGTTTCAACTGACCATATTTTGATGGTTTTGTCCTCACTTCCTGTGGCTAAAAACTTACTATCAGCACTAAAAGCAACTGCTCTAATAGGAGCATGATGTTTTTGAGAAGGGTGGGGCAAAGAGTGACAATTTATAGATAAATCTGTTGTAATAGACCAAATTTTAATAATTCCGTCTTGTCCCCCACTTGCTAGTAACTGTCCCTCGGAATTTAAGGCTACTGACCACACCCAGCTTCCGTGAGCAGGAAAGCTTTTGCTTAATTCTAATTTTCCGTCTTGTTTGACTTTCCAGAGGTAAATCATCCCATGACTGTCACCAGTTGCTAAAAGATCTTCTCTTGGAAAAGAGCGATTAAACTGACTGCAAGAAATTGATAAAATACTGCCACAAGTTTGAGGGAAAATACAGTCAAAAAACTGTGAGTATGAAAAATCTACTTGGTTGAGTTTAATGTTTGAGAAATCAACTTGTCGAATAGAGATATGAGAAAAATCGTAGCCGATTAAGTGACCATTTTTCAGTATATTAAGTAAGTTGATAATATTGCCAGCAATGCCGCCAATTTGTCCAGAAGATTGATGTTTTAATGTCTTTAAACAATCGATTAGGTTGCTTTCCAGATTGTTTTCTTGAAAATTATGGATTAAGTTCTTAATTATTGGGTGTAAAATAACATTAATTTGAATCTTTCTTAGATAATCAGGAACAGTGGTTTTAGTCAAGGAGTTACTTCTTAATAATTGGAATTTTTGAGTTTTGATTTCTTCTGTTGCTATGGTAATAATTTTTTGAGTGAAATATTCAATCAGTAGAGGATGTATGGTAAAGTAGTCATCTTTTTTATCTAACAGAATTTTGCTAGATAATGATCTAATTCCTTCTTGGATACTTTTACCGTCAGGTTCAATGATAACATTATGTTCTAGCTCCGACAAAGAAACTGGATTTCGATTAATCGCTAACTCAAAAATAATCGCTTTTTCTAAATTAGATAGTTGCTGAAAGTAAGAATTTAAAATAGACTCGATTTTTTTTATCAGAAGATTCCCTTTTAAAAGAAAATCCGAGAGATTATTATGATGAACTCGTTGAATATGATGAGCGATAGATTTGATGAATAAAGGATTGCCGTGACAGACTTGTTGAATTAAAAATTGCCATTCATCCTCTGAACCATGAAAGGTGTCAATATCTCCCAAAATTTGCCGTCCAGTTTGATAGTCAAGTCCTTGTAACTCTCGGAAATAGGTTGAAGTCTTATTTCCCACTAACGATTCAAGTTCTTGAGGAATTTTTCGACTGGTTATAATTAAACAGCTATTGTGCTTTGACTGACCAATTGCTTGTAAAATTTCACTATATTCTCGATAGTTTTCATGCTCAATAATCGCATCAATATTATCTAAAAACAATAAACAACGAGATTTGGCTAGTATCTTGATAAATTTTATCAGTTTTATTTTAAATTTATCTTCTGTCTTAAAACTAATATTCTGTGAAATAATATTACTTATATTTTCAAGAAATTCTAGGGGTAAAGGAGGATTCAAAAAAGACCAATAGATAACACGGGGAAATTCCTCTTGAATTTGCTCAATCAGTTTACAGACAAGAGATGTTTTTCCGATTCCTGCTATTCCGAAAATTCCGATAATTTTACACGGGGGACTATTTTGAAAAAACTTTTGTTTTAATAATTCTAGTTCTTTTTCTCTACCATAAATCTGAGAAATATCAGGAATTAATCCGAAATTATCATAATTTATTTCTGTTTTAACTGATGAGTTTTCAAGACCGGGAGATTTACGCTTATCCCATTCTTCCTCAAATTTCCACAAATTTTCTTCTGTAAATGAACTCCAAAGGTTGAGGGTGAAGTGCCTTTGTCGTGATCCTTGAGGATTCGTGCGATTATCTGTAAGAATTCCCCAATCTTTTAAAACATCAAGAACATTTCTCATCTGAATTGTAGTGAGGGAAATAACTGATGTTTTTTTAGTACCAGCGTTGCAAAAATCTACCAAAACCTTTAATTCTGTTTTGACAATTAGTTTTGGGTGAGGTTTATCATATTTCAACCAGTTATAGATTATTTTATCTGACCAATAAGCTTGATCTACTAATTCACCGTTTACATACGTTAATAATCTTCTTAACAAAAGAGAAAGTTGTTCTTTAACTGTATCACTTGTATTTAGTCTTGGCATAATCTATGAAGATAATTTTTCTCATTATAGCTATATTTTCAATGTTGATTAATATTTTCTAAGGAATCTGGGAAGGATTTGAGGGTTAAAAATTTTTCTGGGATGAGGTGGTCGCCTACTTCTATAGGAATTTTAGTATATTGAGGGCGTGATAAAGAATCGGGTTCAATTAAAACATGGTACATCGTTAATCGGAAATCAGGGTCAAGATTAACTAGGGCAGAAATAGCTCCATCAGAATTTTGAGAAGCATATTTTTTATTTGTTATATCATCAGTTTGTGAAAAACAATCAAAACTACTAGGATGTCTATGCCAAAGTCCAAGAAGTTCTATAGGTTCCTGATAATATCTTCCTATTTTCTTAGATAAATGATTAATATACTCAGTATCATATTCAAAATAACCGGGTTGAAAAATAGGATGTATGCCTGGATCTAATGTTTCGAGAATGTACCATATATTAACTGTTTTTATTCCCAAGAAAATTCCACCTGTTTCTGTTTTAGAGCTTTCATAGGTTTCGGCGACAATTGCTAAAAAGGCTCTCTCTGAAAAAATAGTTTGGAGTTTTAAGTAGTTTAACATTTTTACTAAACTGATTCGTGTTGAGGATTGTCACAGGACATTTCTTGAAAGTAAGGTTCTCTGAAATATTCTATCTTTTTTGCCATAATTGGATCGTGACCTTGAATAAAAATTATTTGTTCATTGCGATTCATTCTCATGATTTCATCAGGATGTAGAAGGTCTCTAACTTGTTGGTTTCTTGTAGTTCCAGAACTTGTGCTATTGCCACCAACTTGACCATAACTTTGATTTTGACCCTCGCTAGTCGATATCACTTCAATTGTTGTTTTGCCTAGCTTTTCTGAGACATATTTGGCCGTCTCTAAGTCGGCGACCCCAAAATACTGCTGCACCTTGCTACTAGAAATAAATGGTTGCCATTCATCATTGGGATAAAGTGCTTTTATTTGAGATAAATCTTGTAAAATTGTCCAAATAGTTGCGCCATAACCTCTGACAATTGAAACAGCATCTCTTAGAGAATCCATCCGACCTAATTGTGCCATTTCATCTAGTAAGAATAAAACTCGATGTCTCGGTTTACCTTGAACACTTAAAATGGCTCGAATAGCCGTACTTATCCATAATCGGAGTAAGCGAGAATAGGATGATAATTTATCAGTAGGTAAAACTAAGTAAAGAGAAACATCACCCGTTCTTTTGAGGTCTTTAATATCAAAACTACTCCGAGATAAAGACTTGATAACTCTGGGAGAGTCAAGAAATCCGGTATTACTTTTAACAGTGGAAAGGACACTAGAAGCGGTGTCTACTGGTAATTGTTTAAAACCAGATGCGGTTCTGGCAATTATTCCATGAGCATAGGGAGAAAGTTCCATCATGTTAAGGTGAAAAGCTAATTCATTAGGAGGAGAAGTGAGAAGTTTTCTTACCTCTCCTAGATGTCTCGATTCTTCAAAAGATTCACAAACGACATAGAGAATAAATCCCGTTAAAAGAGTAACTGCTTCATCATTAAAATATTTGTTATTACCCTGCTCACTTTTTGGTCTTAAAATTAAAGAATCTGCTAAAGTTCTTGCATCATCTATTAAGTCATCTTCGTCAGGATCTAAAAGATCCAAGGGATTTAATTTCGCTTTATTTTTTTTGTCACAGATTTCAAATGGATCTAAACAAAATACTTGTTGTCCCATACGCCGACGTGCGAGTGCTGTTACTGCATAATTTTCTCCTTTAGGATCTGTAACAATAACTGAGCCGGGATAGGTTAAAAGATTAGGAATAACTACTCCAACACCTTTACCCGCACCAGGGGGAGCAATAGTTATTAAATTGCCTTCAAAGCCACTCCAATCTTGATTAAATCTAAGTAGTAGTGAATCTGATTGTGTTTTTCGTGAGATCATTCCTTTCTTTTTCGTAATTTTTCCTAGCACAAGACCTTGAGAATCAAATAGATTTAAGGCTTCCAGATCTTTTTCATTTGACCAGCGTGCTGTAGCTTGTCCACCACCAATTTTTTTTCTATCTGAACTTTTAGAAGGAAGAGCAAAGCTTTTTACTTGAAAGATCATTGCTGCTATAAACCCAACCCCAAAAATCAGAGCAAGATAATCAACGGTTAATTGAGGGACAAGATATTTAGCAGCGAGAACAAATAGCAAACCTGTTAAGAAATGAAAGGGATAGCGACGAACAATGTTGAAAAACATTAGCAGTATTTTACCTGCTACTGCTATAGATATTTCAAACATTTTAAACACTAAGTTAAATGGATCTTGAGACATGATTTTTTCCTCTATCCTTGAGTTCTTTGATTGCTAGGTAATTGTGTCATTGGTTGTTGACTTAAACTAGCAGCATTTCTAGCAACTTCTTGCATTTGTTTCTGTCTTTGTTCTTCAAGGGTTTTTTGACGGGCAGCTTCTTCTCTTTCTCTTGCTTTCATAACTTCTTTTGTAGCTTCAGAAAATTTTTGTCTTTGTTGGTCTTGTCGTTGTTTGAGAAGTTTCCTCAAATCATTAGCTTGACTTCTACAATTCTGAGCATCTCGATATTCCTGTTTAGCTTTTTCTATAAGAGCCTTACGCTCTTGATCACTAGCACCCTGTGCCATTTCACTATATTTGTTAGCTTCTGCTTGGTGTGCAGCAGCTTTTGCTTCAAGCTGATTAATATGATGTTGTAATTCAGCGTCACTGGGAACAAATTCGTTAGGCATAAATTCACCTCTTGGTAAAGTTTGTAGTACAAAGAAAACGATAAAATTTATCAATCACTAGGTATTGTAGCCGATGATATGTAAAAGCCAGAGTTGTTAATTAAACTCTCTATCTGTTCACTACTAGCCATCCCATTAAGAAATATCTGACCATCTTGATAAATTTGCCGATTAGTTAGATTCAGTTTGCTGAGATGATTTAGGCAAAGATACCTTACTGCTATTAAAGATCGCATCCCAATAATTAATCATAAAATTTATGATAATAATTAGAGGAAAAAATGAACCTAAAATAGCCCAAATAATGAAATTCGCTAACAGATTAGAAGTAGGTGAGATCAAATAATACATTAGACTGGCTCCTTTCCCTGTCAGAACTTTTTTATTGATTGCATACTGCGGAACTAGGCAAGATACAAAATATAATACACATAAAATAATTGGAACAAACCAGTTATTACTAATAGCTAAATAAACTAATCCACCAATGATAGCTAAAAACCAACTTCCTAAAAATTTGCGGTTAAGATTTTTGGCAATTAATTCCTCACCTCCTTTAATAGCATTTGTGACCGTGTCATCATTGATGTTAATATTACGAGCCTTTTCAATATACAACTTAGTCTCATTTATTTGCTCTATTTCTGTTGCGTAATAAACATTGTCTTTTGCTACATAAGTCCAATTTCGGTGGCATACTTGAACATAAGCTATTGCTAAAACTCTTTTAAATTCTTCTTCATTAGGCTCTAGACTAACACAGCGTTCATAAATTTCTATCCCTTTTGCATATTGAGGTGTATTTATATATATTCCCCCTTGAGCAGCTAGATAGGTTGTTTGTTTATCTATTGAATAAGCACGCTCATATTGTTCAAGTGCTTTCATCAAAGCTTCATCAGGTGAATTAGCAACAGCTTTATACTTTTGAGAATCAGCTGAAGATTCTAAAACAAGTCCATAATCAAAATAGAAAGGAGCATGATTAGGACGAAGTTTTATTGCTTTTTTAAATTCATAGTCTGCATCTCTAGTCTCACCCCATAAGTATTTAGCACGGGCCGCAACTGACCAAGCATCGGCACTATTGGGGGCTATTTGAGTTGCTCTTTCTCCAACAACGATCGCTTCGGGAATTGCACCAATTGCAATTAGCTCTCGTGCTTCCTTTATGAGTTCGTCAGCATTTTGAGATAAATCATTCTCATCAACTTGGTGTGTTTCGATCGGCTGATTAGCTAAATCACGATCATACTTTTGACGATTGATAGGATCAAGCAAAATAGTCTTGGCTTCTTCTAATTCCTTCATAACTCGTTCGGCTTCTTGCCTACGTTGTTGATCAGGATGATTTTGTTGTCCAAGCCACCGCCGTGTTTGTTTACGAATCGCTTGTTCAATTTCCTGTTCAGAGGCTTCTTTTTGAATGTCTAAAAGTTTGTAGTAATCTTTCATGGTTTTCCTCCAATGATATATGTTTGGTTGATATTTAATGAATGCGTTGCTGAGAATTTAATTAACTGAAGTTAAGCTCATTTTTTGCTGTTTCTCTTCTACCTGTTCTTCGGTTAAAGAACGGGCTTCAATCTGAATTTCACCAATAAATTCAGGTTTTTGGGGAGCTAAGTCAAAAACCTTAACACTAATCATTTGATTGGAATCATATTCAAAGTCCACTCGAATGGGGGAATTTTTAGGATAAGGTTTAATTCTCATGGGTTTTTCAGCCTTTACAGTAATTTCTCTAACGTTATTACTTTCGCCCTCAGTAACTTGTACAAGAAGTTGTTGCTGATTATCCCGAACAGTGTAGAATGTCTTACTAAATTGACAAGGAATGACTGTATTTTTTTTCAATACGATGCTATTAACACTCCGCATATGTTCATCAACAGAAATCATTCCTATACTATGAGAAGTGACATCTTTGATTCCAACCAACGGAAAATCTTGTATTTCTACTAAGTCCGATGTTCCTTGTTTAATTTGTAATAATTCAGCTTGAAAAGCTGCACCTATTGCTACCGCTTCATCAGGATGTAATTCCATTGAAGGTCTTTGTCCTGACATTTTTTCAATTAAGGTGGCAACGGCCTTCATTCGTGTTGAGCCTCCTACAAGAAGAACTTTGTCAATATCTTTCCAAGTTAATTTAGCATCTTCAAGAACAAGCTCAGTTATTGTTTCTGTTCTTTGTAACAATGAATTAGTAATTTCTTGAAATTTTTCTACTGTCATTGAAATGGAGATGGTTTTCCCTCCTGTCGATAAAAATACTTTAGTTGTACTTTTACTAGAGAGAGTTTTCTTGGCAATTTCTGCTTTATCCCTTAAATCTTGAGTTAAAGTAGGGTCATCAAAAAGATCAATGCCTGATTCTTTTTTAAATTCTTCATTCAGGTATTCCATGATTTTGTTATCCCAGTCAAAACCACCTAAGTTTTTGTCGCCACCGGTAGCAATAACATTAATTTCTCCTTTTTTTATTTCCATAATAGTGACATCAAAAGTTCCACCTCCTAAGTCATAAACTAAGACTTTTTGATTAATTTTTTCCTGATTAATTCCATAAGCTAAAGCAGCAGCAGTTGGCTCGTTAATAATTCGTAATACGTTTAAACCAGCAATTTTTCCTGCATCCATTGTTGCTTTACGTTGAGCATCATTAAAATAGGCAGGTACAGTAATAACAACACCCTTAATTGGTTCCCCTAATGTTGTTTCAGCATCTTCTTTCAAGCGCTTAAGAATGAAAGCTGAAATTTCTTCAGAAGTATATTCATCACCATCTTCAGTAATAAATCTCCAAGTTTTTTCTCCCATATATCGTTTGACAAATTGAACCGTGTCTAAAGGCATAGCCACAGCAGAACGTTTAGCTATACTGCCAATAACAGGAGTTCTATCTTCAAATAAAACAACTGAAGGTGTAATTCTTTCTCCTTCACGATTAGGAATAATCTCTTGTTTCCCATACTTATTAGTATAGGCAACAGCACAATAAGTTGTTCCTAAGTCAATGCCAATAACTTTAGCCATGATAAATTCCTCCAAATAAATTAACTAAACTGAAAAAAACTAAATTTCCATCGCTTCTAACTTTTGCTTACTTGCTTCAACAATATCATCAGCAAGGATGCCAGATTTTTGCATGATAGATTCACGAGAAACCTGACCACTCATCTGTTCACGAGTGACAACTTCAATAATGCCATCCGCCGTATATTTAAGGGTGACTTCAATCTTTAATTCTCCTGCTTTGCAAGGGGGTAAATTTTTTAATCCCGTTTTGCCAATCCGATCTATATTGGGTGAACGGGGATCTTCATCTTCTCCTTGAAGTACATCAAAATCGACACGGGATTGATTATCCTCTAAAGTTGTATAAATCTTTGTTCTTTCACAAGGGATCTGAGTTAATCGAGGAATAATAATGCTATTGATATATTTACCCGTTTGTGCAGATTTAACTTGAATCCCTAAACTATGAGAAGCAACTTCATTGATAACTAGATCAACAGATTCTCCTTTATCTGATTTCAGTTCTGGCGTTTCTTCAGTGGATTTTTTGCCATTGGAATCTTTTTGTGTTTCCTTAGCAGCAACAACCGCTTGAATAGCAGCGCCTAACGCCACACATTCATCAGGATTTGTATCTTTTACAGGTTCTTTTCCTGTGACACGCTTGATCATTTTTTGAACAGCAGGAATCCTACTAGATCCGCCTACCAATATGATCTTATCAATATCTGACCAATCCATCTTGGCATCTCTAATGACTTTCTTCATATAGGTTTCAGTCTTATTAATCAAATCCTCGATTAAATCCTCAAAATCATCCCTGTCAATATTGACACTAGCGGTATTTCCTCCATGGGATAACACAACTTTTACGGAAGGTCTTACCCCGACATCTTTTTTAGTTATTTCTGCTTTTTGCCATAAATCTTGATTGGTATGAGGTTGTTCTCTTAAATCCACATTATGGACTTCTTTGAAGTCTTCAGCCAGATATTTAACTAACACTGCATCCACATCACTTCCTCCTAATTGAGGATCTCCATCAGTCGCTAAAACAGTGAATTCACGTCCCGCTACTTTCAAGATAGTGACATCAAACGTTCCTCCCCCAAAATCATAAATGAGAATCGTTTGGTCTTCTTCTTTATCTAAACCATAAGCTAATGCAGCAGCAGTGGGTTCATTAATAATGCGAATAACTTCTAATCCTGCAATCTCTGCTGCTTGTTTAGTAGCTTCTCTTTGAGCATCTTTAAAGTAAGCAGGAACACTAATAACTGCTTTTTTAATTTCCTTTCCGAGTCTTTCTTCTGCATCATTTTTAAGCTTTTTTAGGATAATAGCAGATAGGGTTTCTGGAAGGTAATCTTCTCCATCAACATTAAAGCGAAAAGAAGGATTTCCCATTTGCCGTTTGACAAAACGAACCGTTCTTTCAGGATTGGTAATGGCTTGATTGAAGGCAATTTGTCCTACAATTGGTGTACCATCATCTTCAAAAAAAATGACCGATGGAGTGGTTCTTTCGCCTTCTAAATTAGGAATAATCTCAGGCTTGCCATAGCTGTTGACATAAGCAATAGCCGAGAAAGTTGTTCCTAAATCAATTCCTACAATAATTGCTTCACTCATTTGAATTTCTGTCGTTTCTTGAGAGTAAATGTCAGATTTTAAGACATCAACAAGTTAATAATGAAAAATTTACGCTCTGTGATACTTAGAAACAATTACCTCCTCCGGCCGTAAAATTCGATTGCCATAATGAAAGCCACGACGAACAATAGAGAAAACCCTATTATTTTCCGACTCAACGTCAGTTTCCTGGGTTTGAATTGCTTTTTGACAAGAGGGGTTGAATGTCGTTCCAGAAACAGTTTGGATGACCTCTATCTGTTGACGTAAGAGAATTTCTAAAACTTCCTCACTTACTGATGTTAGAATATTTTTTATGGAATCAGATCGATTTTCTATCTTGTCGTCAGTGATACTTTCTTTAATACTTTCAACTCTATCCAGCAAGAGAATCAAATCTAAGTAAAGGGGTTTTACACTATCAAATGCTGAATTTTCTTTGAGTGCTTGAAGTTCAGTATAGAGCAGGTCAAAAGCCTTTTCTTTCTCTTTATCGTAGGTTAATCTTTGCTCAAAAATATCACCTAAAGAATCTAATCCTGATTGAAGGTGATCAAGCTTGTCGAGAATTTGATTACCTATCTCGGATGAATCCGTCAATTTTTGACCTTGCTGATTGTCAACGTCTGCTGGCGATAATTCTGTGTCTGTTTGAGTATTCATGGGCAAAAACTTATACAACACTGTTCCATTGAGGATAAACTTGGGACTTTCCCCGATGCAAATTTTTTTTGAAAAGCTGCAAGTCTTTGTGGGATAAGGCATTGCATCGCTAAGACTCTAGTTCAACTTCGGGACACTTAAGGATATAGCCAATTTTCAGGATAATTTACCTTAAGTTCCCAAAATCTAGTATTTATCGGCAACCTATTAAGCCAGACTTCACACCGCAAACGCTTGCTTGTGTTTATGAAAAATCTGGTCAGCGTTGTGGTACTGATGCTTAATCATCCACTGCTCCAGTTCAATGAGATACCATTGACCGGCAAATGTTCCATATTTTAAGCAAACTTTTTCATGATCGTGTAGAGTGTGCTTAAATCCAAAACGTTCTTTATACAGTGCTTCAATCGTTTCGTCCCCTTTTGGATAAGTCGTGTAAGAGATTTCAGTGTGAGCGATATCATGTTTGTAAGTCAAGATAGCTCGAATCAATTGCTGATAAACAAGATAACTTGTTCCTATTTTGCCAGTTCCCTGTTTATCATAGAGAGAGAGACTTTCTCCGATGCTTGTTACATTTTTGGGTAACATCAAATGCTTTCCTGTATGTTTTCCTTCACAAATTGTTGCCAGTTGACAAGGCAAATAGTAACCATATTCAGCCAGAGAATAGGTATAACGTGCAACACCGATTACCTGAGAGGGATTCTGTTCAGGATAGGCCAGAAAAATAACCGATTGGTGAGTAAATAAATCGTCGATTTCTTTGCGATAATTTTGCGACTCAGGATAGCGATTCTTGAGAAATAAGAAATAGGATTCAATTTCTGCCGGTGTTTCCGCTTCCTTGACCAGATAACCTTTGACCTTTGGCACCTCAAAACAAAGTAAGGCTCTTTTGCGAAGAATCCAGCAGTTGCCAATGTTATTTAATACAATAAATCCAGCACAAGAAAACAGAATCTTCACATATTGCTCAATATCAGGAGTTTGGGATATATCATAGACAAAGAGAAGACCGTTATCCTGTAACATTCTTCGGACAGTCCTCAAAGTGAATAGGGGATCCTTTTGTGTGTAATTTGTGGTCTTTAGCGTTTCAAATGTTTGTGCCGTTAAATCCTTTTCCTCGTTTGGTTTTAAATTAAGCCAACAAGAAAGTTGCTCATAGTGACGCTCTCGTATTTGACTGCTAAATAAGTGATTGACATCAACTCCATCCGACGACAGTAGCCGCACCGATGTAGATGATAATGGGATAAACTGTTTACCATTGGTTTGGTTGATTATTTGAGAAATAGCCATTTTGCTACCCTTAGGAAGAGGACAACGAGCAATGAGGCTCTCTTCATTGGGAATAAAGCGATAGAAATCCTGAGATTTTCTACGAAGAAGCAAGCAAAACGATGATTTTTGGGCGCAAAAAGCAAAAGAAGCTGGAATTAGAAAGAATTAGAAAGCTTGAATGGCTTCCTATACCTATAATTGAGCAAATAGCTGATATGTACTTAGTCACATTGAGAGAAAGTTTTTCAAAAAATGAGAATTTCTGGGGATAATTGATCAACAATAGAGAAATAAACTTATGTAGATTGAATAGAGAGCAATGAAGTTAAAACTTTCCGTAGCGGGACTTGAGCAAGTCAAAACCCGATGGGCGCAAAAACAAAAAGAAGGCTGGACTAGAGGGCATTTATGTAAGGAAGCTAGTCAATTTTGTCAACCTCGTATAGACTGGGTAGAAGATCTGGATTACCGATTTTCCTATGCCAATTCCTGCTCACCAGAGACTTTAGATCATTTTTTGAGGGGTAAAAACATTCAATCGGAAGGTTTTTTCGCCTTTTGTCGAGCTTTGAACATCGACCCTTCAAAAGTCGCAGATCTAGATAATCTTTTGCAAAAACTGACTCAAGATATCGAGCCTATCTGGGTGGGGCGAGAGTCTCTTCAAAGTGATTTACTGGAAAAACTAAGAGGCGATTGTCGCATGGTCGTAATTACGGGAATAACAGGTATTGGGAAAACTGCCCTCGCCTACAAATTGGCCTTAGCTTTGTGTCAAGAAGGGTTTCCTCCTGAACCGCCTATTGATTTTGATGGGTTTAATCAACGGGAGGATCAACAGTCGCAATCAGAAGCACAAAACTTTATCAGCACAGCTATTGATTTACTCAATCGTGGCGATGAACCTGTTACGGCAAAACAAGCAAAAAACCCAGAACAATTATTAACTCAACTGGTTAATCATCTGAGCAATAATCGTCGATTGATTTGGTTTGATTCAATGGAAAATCTTTTACAAGGAGAACAACAAGATGGCAGTAATCGCTTTAAAGACCCCCTCTGGCGAGTCTTTTTTCAAAAGATATTAGAAGCCGAAAATTGTCAGACTCGAATTGTGATAACTTCGCAGGATAAGCCTGAAGATTTTGAAACTTTTAGTCAAGATCAATATTGGCATATTCAGCCATTAATGGGATTAGAGGATCAGGAAAGTTTACAGTTATTTGAACGTTTATTTCAACAAGCAGAAGTCGAATTAATTCTTCATGGACGTAACCTTGCTTACCTTAAAGAGATCGGAAAACTTTATGAGGGACATCCTCTCGCTATCCGCTTAATTTCTGGTGATATTATTGATAGACTGAATGGAGATATAAGCACTTATTATGACGAGAATAAATCCCGATTTCGACGATTAAGAGAAATGATTGATGAAGCTCAGAAAGCCAATCCTGATGATTATTACAAAGTTAACTTAATGACCAAACAATTACGAAAACAACTGTTAGAGGAGGAAATCGAAAGAACAATAGAGCGACTTGAAAACACTTTTAAAACTGCTTATTTATTGCTTATCTATGGCTCCACTTATTCATCTTTTGAATTTAAAAATGCGTGGTTTGAAAATCTTCAATTATTCTCAGAATACGAGGAACAGGATTTAGACCTAGCTCTTTTTACCTTGTTTAACCGTTATTTAGTAGAAACTCAAAAACAACTGGGATATGAACCACATATCAAACAGCACAGCTTAATTCGCAATGTTGCTTTCAAGCGTCTAGTATCTACCCAAAGAAAAGAAGGAAACCCAAATCATGAATGATTTTCAATCTCCTCAATTAAGAGTCAAAGAACGTCTCACAAGTATCGATTTTACTGTTTTTGGAGAACTCGCTCAAGTTAAACAAAAAGGGGAAATTTTAGGGGCGACAGGAAGTCATTTTGAAAAAGCACATTTTGGCGCATTTATCTGGCATTTAATTGGTTATGAACGCCATATTAAGGATAAAATGGGACAGCAGCTCTCTATTCAAGAACGGGCAAGTCGTTATGTGGAAGCATTTCTCTGTCTATGTCGATTAGGTTGGTATAAAGAAGCTAAATCTTTATTTTCTTTACCCTTAGAAATTCATGACCCAACTTCTTTCCCTTTGCACAAACAATTACGCATCTGGGGACGCTATGAAGAGGGCATAAAACTGTGTAAAGAATTATTGGGAAATCTTGACAATGAAACCGATTTTCTCTGTTTAAGTGAACTTGGTTATATGTATCGAGAATTAGGACAATTAGACCAAGCAAAAAATTATGCAGAGAAACTGTTATCCTTAGCAGAGCAATTAAATAATCCTCTTTGGAAAGCAAGAGGAAAAGTAAATATAGCAACAATTGATGGAATAAAAGGGGAATATTTAAGCGCTGAAATAGTACTGAATGAAGTTTTAAATCTAGCCGAGATTATTCCCGATTGTGACGAAAAATTTGAGATTATTAATGTTGCTTATTTAAATCCCGGTAATTGTTATGGTTATCAGGGAAAAGTTGACCAGACTATTGCTTGTTTAGAAAAATACTTAAAATGGGCAGAAAAAATTAAAAATCTTATTTATCAAGCAACAGCTTTACGAAATTTAGGAGAAGCATACCGGCGAATCAATGATTTGAATCAAGCTATCGATTATACTCAAAGAAGTCTTGATTTATCTGAGCAAATAACCGATGAAGCAGGAATTATTTTTTCTTTGGGAAATTTAGCCGCAATTTATTGGCAACAAGCAAATTTTCAGGAGTCTGAAAAATACTTTAAACAACAAAAGAAAAGAGCTTTAGCTATTTCAGATGTGGCAGGTGTTGCCCATGCTTGTGCTGGATTAGGAGAAATTTATAGTATCACTCGAAAGGATGATCTAGCCTATCAATATCTTAATCAAGCTTTAGATATTGCCCTCGATATTGGAGAACGATATATAGAACTAGAGACTTTAATTATTTTGGCAGAATTTGAAGAAAAAACCCATGATCTTAAATCAGCTATTAATCACTGGCAACAAGCATTACATCTTTCTGAAAAATTAAATATGCTCTCACATAAAGAGAACTGTGAACAAAATCTAGAAAGGTTATTAAACCCCAACTAAGTTGAGACTGAGTAACGCACAGAAAACGGGTTTCTCGGAGAAACCCGTTTTCTACTCATGCAAAAGAGATGTCTATTGAAACAATCTGAATTTCCCTGACTCGGTGCATTGGTTTGGTTGGCTTTTCGGTGGTGATTAGTTCATCAGCTTGAATTTGCAGCGCAGCAGCAACGTGAAGTGCATCCATCGCCGCTAAACCGTAAGTGCCAGCAATTTCATGACTCACTGCACCCTCCTCGACGTGCAGCAAGTTCTTGTTCTATTTCGTCTTCATTGAGCAGTTGCAATCCAGATGCAATCGCTCGCTGTCGGATTTCCCATAACTTTTTGCTTAATGGTGTTTGGGGAATAAATTTTAATTATATCTATTACTTCGCTACCATTATTATTCAATTCTTTAATTAAGAAGTCTAAAGATGGCATAATTACTTATTCCGAATATTGGTATTTAGGCATTATTATAGCATTCCAATTTTCTAAAGTCAAACCCTCAACTCTAGCTAAATTAATACCATTAGTTTGTAGAATAGGAAATACTTTTTAATCTTTAATTCTTAGGATAAGTTGAGGTATAGTTTCTCATCTTAACTTTAATTGGAGCGATCGCATTTTATTGTGTTTGAGAAGGGCGATCGCTATTGAGTTGAGGATGCAGGAGAAATTTGAGCTATAATAGGGGATAAAATTAACAAACAAGGTAATTATCAATGCCATTAAAGCAAAAGTATATTACTGATGAACAGGGTAATCAAATCGGTATTCTTTTAGATATAGAGGAATATCGAAAACTCCTAGAAGATTCTGAAGAATTGAATGCTATTAGAGCCTATGATTTAGCTATTTCGGAAGAGGAAGAAATTCCTTTTGAAGAGGCGATCGCCGAAATTGAAAATAGTCGTCAATGAAT
The DNA here is from genome assembly GCF_020244875.1 of Microcystis sp. M44BS1. Taxonomy (NCBI): domain Bacteria; kingdom Bacillati; phylum Cyanobacteriota; class Cyanophyceae; order Chroococcales; family Microcystaceae; genus Microcystis; species Microcystis sp. M44BS1. The sequence continues at coordinate 1,232 of NZ_JADBVM010000238.1, read as the reverse complement.
TACACTATTGCGATTAAAAAACAAGCTTCTAAGGCTTTAGCTAATCTTCCCCAAGATAGTTATCAGAAAGTTCGAGACGGGATTAGAGCATTAGCTGACAATCCAAGACCAACAGGGTGTCTCAAACTGACAGGACGAGAAGGCTGGCGGATTCGGATTGGAGTTTATCGCGTTATTTAGGGGATAGATGATTCCGCAAAAAAGGTGATTATTCTAGATAAGCTAAACGGCTTTTACTTCGGAGCACCGATATAGACTCCAAAAGGGTTATAGCTATTGGATCATGCAGGTTAAGCGCCGTTTAGCTTACCAAGAAATCTATCTGGCTATCAAAGATGAAATTTATGAGACTTTTTTCCAACGAAAATCTATTCAAGCCGTTATTAAAAGACACCAATTAGATTTATTAGTTGTCAACATCGAAAAAGAGGAGATTGTCCAATGGATAAACTAACTAACTATCGCCAAATTATTCAAAATACCTTAACAAAGCTAGACAAAATTGCGAATAGCTCATCCAAAAAAAAACTAGAAACCTGTTTGATTTTTGATGAAAATCATGATCATTATCTATGGATGTCTATTGGTTGGATAAACAAAAAGAAAATCAACAATATTCAGATTCATATTCGTATTAAAAATGAAAGAGTTTATATTGAACAGGATTGGACAGAAATAGGAATCACCTCTCAATTATTAGAAGCAGGGATTCCCAAAGAAGATATTGTTTTAGCATTTCATGATCCTGCAAGTCGTGAATTAACAGAATTTGCTATTGCTTAATCAGGGGCGATCGCTGTTTTACTGTGTAGATAGGAGAAGGCGATCGCGTTTTTAGCTGAGGTTAAAATCTAGAAAGGTTGTTAAACCCCAACTAAGTTGAGACTGAGTAACGCACAGAAAACGGGTTTCTCCGAGAAACCCGTTTTCTACTCATGCAAAAGAGATGTCTATTGAAACAATCTGAATTTTCCTGACTCGGTGCATTGGTTTGGTTTGCTTTTCGGTGGTGATTAGGGACTTGCGTAGGAATAATATCCCAGCCAGAAAATCGCTCTGTAGAAGAACCAGACCAGCCAGATCAGATGGCACATTATCAAAGCGCAAGTCCCTAACACCTCGAAGGCTCTCCCCCTACTTAGGGTGATCAGCAAACCTGAGCGATCGGAGGGCGCAAGCATTGCGCCCCTACAGTAACGGATTTTGTCCACAATGTAGGGGCGAACTGCGTT
>NZ_JADBVM010000237.1:0-47255 GCF_020244875.1 Microcystis sp. M44BS1 | reverse complement strand
GGGGGCATAAATCGACTCAATCCTTATCTGGCAAGAGATTTAATTGATTAGTTCGCTCCAGATCGCAAACAATTGACAAAAATTGCGGCAATGTCTGTCTCTATAAAGGTTTCATTCCTTATAACCCCGTCCATTGCATAAGACAAACCGAAGAACCACTCAAGCTATTTTAAAAAAAATTAAAGTAAAAATTCCACCCCTTCCCATTCAACAAAAAATCGCCGATATCCTCTCCAAATATGATGATTTAATCGAAAATAATCGCCGCCGCATCGAGTTATTAGAACGTTCAGCCCGCTTACTTTACAAGGAATGGTTCGTCCGTTTACGCTTCCCCGGACACGAACACACCCCGATTATCGATGGTATTCCTGAAGGGTGGGAGAGATTAAAACTAGGTGAGGTTCTAACCTTACAAAGAGGATTCGATCTTCCTAGTGCAAAAAGAACTCACGGACAATATCCTATTTTTGCATCAACCGGTATTAATGGTTATCATGAAAAGGCTAAAGTTCAAGCACCGGGTATAGTGACAGGTCGAAGTGGTTCTTTAGGCAAAGTTATGTATATTGCGGAAGATTTCTGGCCGCTTAATACAACACTGTATGTTAAAGATTTTATTAAAGTTGATGCGGTATTTGCACTTCATCTTTTAGAGAATTTACATTTAGAACAATATAATGCTGGTGCGGCAGTTCCTACTCTGAATCGTAATGATATTCATAAAATTAAGGTTTTATGTCCGTCTTGTACATTGAAATCTCTTTTTCTCGCTTTCGCCAATCCGATCTATACCCAAATTCATTTTCTTGATCGGTATAATCAAAAACTAAAACAAGCGCGTGACATACTACTTCCGAAACTTATGAATGGAGAGATCGAGGTGTAGAGGCGAAAGATCGATCGCACCTGTAAAAATCCCTGAAAATTGGCAATATTAATAAAATAAACCACTCCCCCGCACAATCGACCCTATGACCACCGAGGATAAAGTACAAGAACTCACCGCCAACTGTCTGCGAGATCAACTTGGTTGGCAGAGTGTCTATGCTTATAATGAAGAGGATTACGGTGAAAACAGCCTGCTCGGACGGCAAAATCAGAAAGAAGTTATCCTCAAACGCTACCTAAAACAGAAATTACGAGAATTTAACCCCAATCTTCCCGAAGAAGCCTATAATTCTGCCATTCTCCAAATCGAAGAAATCAACTCTAGTCAAACCCTTCTCGTCACCAATCAAGAGAAACATCAACTCCTTCTCGATGGAGTACAGGTGAGCTACCGCAACGCCAAAGGAGAGCTAATTAGACAAACCCTAAAAATCCTTGATTTTGACCAACCCAGCAATAACCATTTTCTAGCGGTTCGAGAACTGTGGATACAGGGGGAAATCTACCTCTGTCGCACGGATTTGGTAGGTTTTGTTAACGGCATTCCCCTACTCTTCCTAGAAGCGAAAAACCTCAACCGCGACCTAAAAGCGGCCTACGACGAGAATTTATCGAAGTATATCCGTACTATCCCCCATCTATTCGCCTATAACGCCTTTGCGATTTTAGTTAATGGCATAGACGCGAAAATAGGTAGTTTCTGCGGCAAATACGAACACTTTCATTCATGGAAACGCCTGGCCGAGAGTGACCCCGGCATTGTCGATATGGAAACCATGCTAAAAGGAGTCTGCGATAAAAATAACTTTATCGATCTGTTAGAAAATTATATCCTTTTCGATAACTCCACTGGCAAAACCTGCAAGATTATCGCCCGAAATCACCAGTTTCTGGGGGTTAATCAAGCGATCGATTCTGTGAAAAGATGGCGGGAGGGTGGGATAAAAGATAACAAACTAGGGGTTTTCTGGCATACCCAAGGCTCCGGAAAAAGCTATTCTATGGTTTTTTTCACCCGCAAAATTCGCCGTAAACTAGGCGCAAACTATACCTTTGTTATCTGTACCGATCGCGAAGATCTAGATAAACAGATCTACTATACCTTTGCCGGTTCCGGATTGACCAATAACGAGCAAGAACTCTGCCAAGCTTCCAGTAACGAACACTTGCAGAGTCTTCTGGGAGAGCATAAAGCCTATATTTTCACCCTCATCCAGAAATTCAACCAAACCGTCAATCCCGACCAACCCTACAACTCCCGAAACGATATCATCATTATCAGCGACGAAGCCCACCGAACCCAGTACGGAACCCTGGCCAGCAACCTCCGGGCTGCACTTCCGGGCGCTGGTTTTATCGGTTTTACCGGCACCCCTCTAGTCAGCAACGACGAGATCACTAAACGCTATTTCGGGGATTATGTCTCCACCTACGACTTCCAGAGAGCGGTCGAGGATAAAGCTACCGTTCCCCTCTACTATGATGCAAGGGGTGATAAACTCTCGATCGCCGTCAACGACCTCAACGAACAGATCGCCGCCAAAATCGAAGAGTTAGAGATCGAAAATGTCGAGATAGAAGACCGTTTAGAAAGGGAATTAAGAAGGGATTACTACATCCTGACGGCCCCGCAGCGGTTAGAGGCGCTGGCCCGTGATTTCGTTGAACATTACAGCACCGCTTGGGAAACAGGCAAAGCCATGGTGATTTGTATCGACAAGCTCACCTGTGTCAAGCTGCATAACCTGATCGATCGTTACTGGAGCGAAAAAATCCAACAACTGAAAAAAGACCTCAAAAAAATTACCGATGACCAAGAGGAAAACTATCGTCAGCGTCAGATTCAATGGATGGAAGCAACCCTAACGGCCGTGATCGTCAGCGAGGAACAGGGAGAGATCGACAAATTCCAGAAACAAGGGTTAGATATTACCAGCCATCGCAGTATAATCAAAAACGGCTTTGAACTGGCGGACGGTACAAGGATCAGCCCAGAAAATGCCTTTAAACAAGCCGATCACCCCTTTCGGATCGCCATCGTCTGCGCCATGTGGTTGACCGGTTTCGATGTTCCCTCCCTCTCCACCCTCTACCTCGATAAACCCCTAAAAGCTCATACGCTCATGCAAGCGATCGCTCGTGCTAACCGGGTTAACGAGGGCAAAACTAACGGTTTAATCGTGGATTACTGCGGAATCCTCAAAAATCTCCGCCAAGCTCTCGCCGATCTCGCCCAAATTTCCGATCAGGGACGCAGGGAAGACCATCTTAGTCTCGACCCCACGAAACCGCAAGAAAATTTACTGGATGAATTGGCCCGATCGATCGAGGCAGTTAAAGAATTTTTGGGGGAAAGTAACGCATCCCTAGACGCACTCCTCGAATATAAAATACCTAGTTTTGCCTTCAATAAAGCTATTAACGACGCGAAGGAAGCGATCAATCGAAGTGATCAGGCCCGACAAAATTTTGGACTCCTCTCTCAAGAGGTCTTCCATCTTTTTAAGGCCTGTCTTAATCAGCCATCGGTTAATCACTACCGTCCGGCTCACGACACGATTAAACTGATCTATAAGTGCATTCAAGGTGATCGGGAGAAAATAGACATCGGGGAAATTCTCTTGGAAATGCGATCGGTAATCGACGGGGCGATCGATGTAACCACCGAAGCGAGGGCCGATGATACCCCACTGTACAACATCAGTAAAATCAACTTCGAGCGTCTGAAACAGGAATTCGCCAATAGCGATCGTAAGAATACCACCGTCCAAACTCTCAAAAACGCCATCGAAAACCGTCTCCGAACAATGCTCGAGCAGAATCTGCAACGGACGAACTTTCAAGAACATTACGAGCAGATCATCGCTGATTATAATTTCGAGAAGGATCGGGTGGCGATCGAAAAGACCTTCGAGGCCTTATTAGAATTCATTCAGGAACTCGATCGAGAGTCCCAACGGGCGGTTAGCGAGGGATTAGACGAGGAATCCCTGGCCCTGTTCGACCTTTTAACCAAAGAGAATCTATCACCGCAAGAAATTGAAAAAATTAAACAGATCGCCACGCGGCTTTTGGAAACCCTAAAACAAGAGAAACTAAAGATCGATCGTTGGCCAGATAAAGAATCCAGTCGGGCGGAGGTTAAAACTACTATTCACAACTTTTTATACAGCGATAATACTGGTTTACCCGTCGATCTCTACACGGACGAAGAAGTGGAAGAAAAAACGGAAGAAGTCTTCCGTCACATCCTGCGAGTTTATCCGAGTCTGCCTTCGCCTTATTACAGCGCGGCTGCCTAGATTCTGGACTGTCCATATTTCGCTTTTCCGAAGTTGCTGATTTTAGCTCTGATAATCATCACCGTCCCTAAATAGGGTTTGCTGAATAAATGTGAAATGTTTGCGTCTTCATCGGCCCGCGTCCTGTAGGGGCGAAGCATTCGGATAGAAAATCTACGGTTTCACCGATAGGTTATTCCCCGAATGCTTCGCCCGTACTTTTTGCCGCAAACCCTAAATATTTGATCCGATTTTTTGTAGTAAGGTTATACTATTAAGAAGCAAAGACGAAATTCTAGGGTTAAGCAATGGTTAGACAACTGGACGACACCCCGAAAACCACAATCGTCTATCCCGATAGCGATGGTAAACCGATGGCCGACAATACAAGACAATTTCGCTGGATTACGACGATTAAAGCGAATTTAGACTGGTTATTTGCCAATGATGCCGATGTTTTTGTCGCCGGTGATTTACTCTGGTATCCCGTGGAGGGAGATAATAAGACTCGACAAGCACCCGATGTCATGGTAGCTTTTGGCAGACCAAAAGGCGAAAGAGGTTCCTATCAACAGTGGAAAGAAGAAAATATCCCCCCGCAAGTGGTTTTTGAAATTCTCTCTCCGGGTAATACCCAAACGGAAATGACCAGAAAACTACTGTTTTATGACCGTTATGGTGTGGAAGAATACTACATTTATAATCCCGATAAAAATGATTTGGGTGGCTGTATTCGTCGGGAAAATCGGCTCGAAAGTCTGGAAAATCTCGATAATTGGGTCAGTCCTCGCTTGGGCATCCGTTTTCAGTTAGCCCAACCAGAGTTACTCTTGTATTATCCCGATGGTCAACCTTTCACCAGTTACAACCAAGAACGACAACGGGCCGAAACGGAACGACAACGGGCCGAAACGGAACGACAACGGGCCGAACGATTGGCGGCAAAACTGCGGGAATTAAATATTAGTCCCGAAGAAATTTAAAAAAAAATGCTCGATCGACTCAATCGATCGAGATAGTCTCGCTACAATGAAAGTAGATAAATATCAAGTCCTCTAGCTAGAGTCGCAACAGTAAGCCCAGAAAAAATGCGCTAGGGCAGGGTTGACTAAATCGACGAAGCAATCGCTAAATAGGGGTAATTTCCGTCCACTTCTCCCCAATCCTGAACGGGAGAGGCAGAACCGAAGAATTTCTATAAAATTTCGGTAAGGGTGGAAAGATCAAGTAAGTTAGCGTTAGGGCTTAATCTTCGCCACGGAAAGTAGAACTATGACAGTTTGTGAATATCGGCCAGGTTTAGAAGGAATTCCCGCCGCCCAATCGAGTATCAGCTTTGTGGATGGGCAAAAGGGAATCTTAGAGTATCGGGGCATTCGGATTGAGGAACTCGCCGAAAAAAGTACCTTCCTCGAAACCGCCTATCTCCTTATCTGGGGTGTTCTGCCCACGGAGGCGGAACTGGAAGAATTTGCCGAGGAAATCCGTTATCATCGACGCATCAAGTACCGTATCGAAGACATGATGAAATGCTTCCCCGAAAAAGGCCATCCCATGGATGCGCTACAAACTTCGGCGGCGGCTTTAGGTTTATACTATGCCCGGCGGGCCCTGGATAATCCCGAATATATCCGTCAGGCAGTAGTGCGGCTATTAGCGAAAATCCCCACTATGGTGGCGGCGTTTCAATTGATTCGCAAAGGTAATCATCCCATTCAGCCCAATGATAGTCTTGATTATGCGGCCAATTTCCTCTATATGTTGACGGAAAAACGACCGACGGATTTAGCGGCGAAGGTTTTCGATGTCTGTTTGACTCTCCACGCTGAACATACCATGAATGCCTCGACTTTTTCGGCCATGGTGACGGCTTCCACTTTAACCGACCCCTACGGTGTCATCGCTTCAGCAGTGGGAACTCTCGCCGGTCCCCTCCACGGTGGGGCAAACGAGGAAGTATTGTTAATGTTAGAGGAAATCGGTTCGGTGGCTAATGTTCGTCCCTATGTGGAAAAATGTATCGCCAATAAACAAAAAGTTATGGGTTTTGGACACCGGGTATATAAAGTTAAGGATCCCCGGGCGACGATTTTACAAAATCTTGCCGAACAATTATTCGCGGAATTAGGTTCCGATGAATACTACGATATCGCCCTAGAATTAGAACAGGCAATGGTGGATATCTACGGCGAAAAAGGTATCTATCCTAATGTGGATTTCTATTCGGGATTGGTCTATCGGAAATTAGGCATCCCCAATGATTTATTTACCCCGATTTTTGCCATCTCCCGGGTGGCCGGTTGGTTGGCCCACTGGAAAGAACAATTAAATGCTAACCGCATTTTCCGTCCTACCCAAATCTACACCGGACAACACGAAGTCCCCTATACACCGATCAAACAACGTTCTTAGATTTTATCTCACACTCTTAATGGAAACACGGTTTCTCGCCTTTGTCAACCTCACCTAGGCGAGATTTTTTGTCTCATTTCCTGTTATATTTATGGAGCAAGGAAACAGTCCAGCGGCTTTCACCTTGGTCAGTTTCGGTGTATATAATAAGACAAGGTCTTTACTTCTAAGTTAGTCAGACAGAAAAATATTAAAGATTATGGTGAAATTTTGGCGCAGATTAACGGTATTTTTAATTTCTTGTTTATTGCTGATTTCCCTAACTGCTTGTGGTAATCCAGTTAGACGCAATCAAGTGGTCATATCGGTATTAAGTGACCCAAAAACCTTTAATGCTGTTTTATCGGCCGAATCCCCGAATATTTTTGGTTTAACCTACGAAGGACTATTAACAGAAAATCCCATTACTGGCAAAAAAGAACCAGTCTTAGCAGAATCTTGGACGATTTCCGATGATAATTTGAGCATTATTTTTACTATGAGAGAGGGTTTAAAATGGTCGGATGGTCAACCCTTAACGGTTGATGACGTGGTTTTTACCTATAAAGACTTATATCTAAATCCTGATATTCCCAACAACTACCGCGATAGTTTAAGAATAGGATTAAAAAAAGAATTCCCCGTTATCACTAAACTAGATAATCGCCGAATCGAATTTAAACTACCCGAACCTTTTGCTCCTTTTTTAGATGCTGTCAGTTCACCGATTTTACCTAAACACGCTTTAGAGAAAGCTATTCAGAAAAAAAGCCCCGATGGTAGGTTGGAATTTCTCTCCACTTGGGGGTTAGATACTCCTCCCGATAAAATTGTTTTTAATGGTGCTTATAAACTCAAAGAATATATCACGGGACAAAGGATTATTTTTGAGAATAACCATTACTATTGGAAAAAAGATGCCCAGGGACAACAATTACCCCATATAACTTCAGTAATTTGGGCAATTGTTGAATCTCAGGATACAACTTTACTGCAATTTCGTTCGGGAAGTTTAGATTCTATTGGGGTAACTCCCGAATTTTTCTCCCTCCTAAAAACCGAAGAAGAAAGAGGCAATTTCACTATTTTTAATGGGGGACCTGCCTACGGAACCCAATTTATCAGTTTTAATCTCAACCAAGGCAAACGCAACGGAAAACCCCTAGTAGAGCCGATTAAATCCAGGTGGTTTAATAACTTAAATTTCCGCCAAGCTATTGCCTACGGCATTAATCGTCAAAGAATGATTGATGATATCTATCGAGGGTTAGGACAAGAACAAAATTCTTTTATTTCTATTCAATCGCCTTTTTACGATAAAAACCTGAAAGGTTACGATTATAATCCCGAAAAAGCCAAAGAATTATTATTAGAGGCCGGATTTAAGTATAATAGTGATAATCTGCTAGTCGATGCCGATAATAATCCCGTTAGATTTAACCTGATTACTAATGCAGGTAACAAAATCCGGGAAGCAATTGGGGCGCAAATTAAAAATGATTTAGCCGCAATAGGAATTCAAGTGGATTTTCAAGCGATCGCTTTTAGTAATTTAGTTGATAAACTGAGTAATAGTCTAGATTGGGAAGCACATATTTTAGGTTTTACCGGCGATAATGAACCCCACGCCCCTAATATTTGGTATGTAGATGGAAATCTCCACGCTTTTAACCAACAACCTCAACCGGGTAGTCCTCCAATTCAAGGCTGGCAAGCGGCGGATTGGGAGAAAAAAATCGCCGATTTATACGTCAAGGGTTCCCAAGAATTAGACTTTGAGAAGCGCAAAGTTATCTATAATGAAATTCAACAACTTCAACAGGAATACGTCCCGTTTATTTATCTTGTCAATCCCCTCGCTTTGGGGGCCGTGCGTAACTGCTTTGAAGGAATACAATTCTCCGCCTTGGGTGGTGCATTCTGGAATCTAGAAGAATTAAAGAAAACCTGTGGAGGTGTTTAATGACTCATTTTGGCATTCTTTGTCCCACCGCTTCTGGACATATTAATCCTCTCCTACCTTTAGGAAAAGAGTTACAAAAACGCGGTCATAAAGTTACCTGTTTTTTAACTCTTGATGGTGAAGAAATGGTGCAAGCAGCTGGCTTAGATTTTCAGGCAATTGCACCCGACAAATATCCGAAAGGCACATCAGCCAAAAGTTTAGCCGAAATTGGTCAATTACAGGGAACAGCCGCCGTCCGACGCACGGTAGAATTAGTTACTAATTCTACAGCGACCCTCTTTGAAACTATCCCTCAAGAGATGCGTCGCCTGGGAATTGATGCCCTAATTGTCGATCAAGTCTCCCCCTCAGGGGGTACAATCGCAGAAAAATTAGCTATTCCCTTTGTCAGTTTTGCCGGGGCATTGGTTTTAAATCGTGATCCGCTTATTCCGCCCTTTATGACCACTTGGGACTATAATCCCTCATTTATCGGGGTTATTCGCAATAAAATTGGCTATAAACTCCTTGACTCTCTGACGCGTCCTCTGAATGAGTTAATCAACCAGCAGCGTCAAGAATGGGGGTTAATTCCCTATCAAAACATCAATCAACGCTATTCTCTCCTTGCTCAAATTAGCCAACAACCCGCCGAATTTGAGTTTCCTCGGTCAAATTTACCCGCTCACTTTCACTTTACTGGCCCCTTTCACGATTCCTCCACCAGAAAAACGATTCCTTTTCCCTACGAAAAATTAACCGGACAACCCTTGATTTATGCTTCCCTCGGTACAATTCAAAATCGCCTACAATCGGCCTTTAATGCGATCGCTGAAGCCTGTGCCGATTTGCCGGTACAATTAGTTTTATCCTTGGGCAATAGCGACTCTAACATTCAAATAACGACCAAAAACGCCCTAGTTGTTCCCTACGCTCCCCAATTAGAGCTTTTAACCAGAGCCTCTCTTACTATCACCCACGCAGGCTTAAATACTACCCTAGAATCTCTTGCCCAAGCTGTACCGATGGTGGCCATTCCCATCACTAACGACCAACCGGGGGTATCTGCTCGGATAAAATGGTCGGGGACAGGGGAAGTGATACCGATTTCCCGTCTAGAAGTTCCCCGTTTACGAAAGGCCATTGAAAAGGTGTTATCCTTCCCCAGTTACCGAGAAAATGCCCTGAGAATGCAAAAAGCGCTACAGAAGACAGGAGGAGTGAAAATGGCCGCCGATATCGTCGAAAAAGCCATTTCTACCGGCCAACCAGTCCCATCGGTATAATAGCTAGGGTCTGCTGAAAAAGTTTTTCCTGGGGACAGGGTGTGACCAACTGTCTGCATCATAACCGATATTGACACTCTGCGCGCTAAAGCGACGCGGATTCTAGCACAGAATTAGACCAAAATCTAATTCTGATGGGCATTGTCAAGATGCCTCTAGTAACTCTGCTCAAATCTAATTTAAGCATTGTCTTTACTTTTCTTAGAATATTTGCGCCGCCGTTACAATCGGCATTGACTAACCAATTATCAGCAGTACGATATAAACCGCGCTTAATTCGTTTTCCTGAAGACTGCCACCCGTCGGGTTTTTCACCATATTTAGGGAGCTTCGCATTGTCCAAAAAAGAAGCTTTTGAGGTATAACTTTCTTCCGTCTCAACAAACTTAATGTCGTATTGTTCGCAAAGTTGAACAATTCTTTCCTTAAGTTTAGCTGTGGGAATTTGTACAAACTTTTGATTATTTTTCGCCCCCATATTTGACTCGCTTTTCTGACCTTGATTCCAGCCAAAAACAATAGTACCAATGCCATGGATAAGACAATGATTGATTACTATTCTGGCTGCTTTATTAACGGCATCTCTCATTTGTTGATTACGTTTTTCGGTGACATGAGCTAAAGTTCTTGACCAAAATCCTTGAGGTTTTCCTTCTTTCAATGTCGCTATTTGTTTGTTGTACCATTGGTTAACCGATTTAAGATGTTTTCCATCAATAATAAAGCTGGTTTCAATATTAGAAACACAAGTTAACCAATTATTTAATCCGTGATCTATCCCTAGTACCTTGGTTGAGTCAAGATGCGTCGGTAGGCTTCACCCCTCTTTGAGTTCACAATGTATTTGTTGATAAACAAATTCTGCATAAAGACAAGTATTTCTAGGAACTATTCTGACTTCTTTAATTAATTCCCATTTTAAATTAACAGGAAAAGGCAGAAAAAATTCTGTTAATCCAAACCACGCTCTAACTTGCTCTCCTAGAGGGAACCTTATTTTGCCCTCGATTAACTTTAACCATTTTTTAGGATAAGTAACCGTAAACAATCCTCCGCTTTTACGATACTTCGGGACATTAGGCTTTTGATTTAACTCTCCTTTAATAGACTTTTTTAAAAGTTTCTTAAAAGATTTAAAGTATTCACCAACATTTAAGCAAGTTTGCTGCATTGACGAAGCATATCCAGGCTTAAAGTGAGGATTAAACTTCATTTCTTTTGTCAGATCAAATCCAGTAACAATCTTACCCGTCTTAAACCAAATTTGACGAGCATAATAAACAGAACAATTGTATAAACTATTCGACTCACGACATAGATATTCAATAATTGCTCTTGTCTCTTTGTCTGCTTTAATTAAACCTTGCTGGCATCCAAACAATTTAATTTACTCCTGCTAACGGAATAATATTCATGTTAACCTATTGGTTGTTTACTGTCAAGCTATCAACCAGTATATATGAGAAAAGATTCGTTTGGATATAGACACAACAACCATTCGGTAGGGCTTGCAACTATTCACTTAGTTTGGATTCCCAAACGTCGTAAGCCAGTGCTAAGGGGCGACATTAAACTAAGATTAGCAACAATCTTGGAATCGGTTGCATCTGATAAAGGTTGGATTATTAAGGCTAAAGAGATAGCCCCAGATCATGTTCACTTGTTAGTAGAATATGATGAGAAAACAGCTATATCTGAAGTGGTCAAGGCTTTTAAAGGAAGAAGTTCAAGAATGCTAAGAGAAGAATTTCCAGAATTAACAAAACTACCCTCTCTTTGGACAAAAAGCTATTTTTATGACACTTCTGGTAAAGTTAGTACAGCAAAAGTAATGGCTTATATTAATGACCCACATCATGACAGACATTAGGACGGCGGATAAATCCGCTCGCATCGCTTTTCCGCCCCGTGTTGAAACGACGGGGCTACCAAGCTCCCGTCTTTTTTCGTGTCTGCCGCCGTTCCCTATACACGCGCTTGTTAGGCATCGGATTGGCTAGAGTGTATAAACTGGTGAAAGTCTGGTGATTTAATGAACGATTGAAGGTCTTTTAGTCCCTCTATAAATGAGGTTAGCATCCACCCAAGCTCTTCAAGATGAGCTAATAATCGAGGGTTTTGTTCATCTAAAAGACTGATTAACTTATAATAGTCTTCTATAGAGCTAGTATCGAGTAGCGCTAAATCTTGATGAATCAACTTGTTTCGTTCCAACACAATGATTGAGAGAGCCTGTTTCTGAGCAGTTAAGAAATCTGAGTCACTATAGGAAACCTTAAATGACAAAGACATACCTAACTCAGAAGAGTCTAGTTGAGCTTCAGACTGAATATCATCCACTAGCACAGTGTCATGTAATTTCTGAACCAGTTTACCTAATGTGTGCTTACGAAATCTCTCATGATTGTCAACGAACTGGTTACGAGTTGATGTTGATAATCCCTGGATCTGAGTCACTGAAAGTAGATACTTTAAAATATCTTCAATCTTTGAAAAATTAACTATATTTCTGCCTAGCTTTCTTAGTGCTTCAGTTCTAACTACTTCAATATCTATCGCTTTATCCATGATTAATGGTAAGGCGTTGGGCTCTTCTCGACTTTGTGTGATAATTCTTGCTTATGTAAGGTTAAATGCTTACTGGGCAAGACTTTTAGGACTATTTTGAAAGAAGAAACTATCAGTATAGACTTCGATAACTTATTCCTGCTTTTTTTGCATAGTCTGATAGTTTCATGTCTATATATTACCATGCCTGACTATATCTGACTATATTTGTATTGAAACTTTACAATACTTCATCCCAACGTAATCTCCTAGCTTATATTTTTTTGCCCTATAGACTTCGACCTAATCTCGAAGACCCTATAAACCAGTATAGCGCCCTAAAGCAATCCCTCCAACCCCATCTAGGGGTGCTACCCAGTGCTTTCGGTATCGCATTTAGACTCACTGCTTCAATTGATGTGCATGGTGCGTTCCCCAAAATCTATTAGTGGAGCAGCAGGAGCCACAATAGGGAACGCACCCTACAGCTATCTCAAGCGATTAGTCATATAAAAGGCCAAATTTGAAGATTACAGCCATTTTATCGCTAATTAGGGTTTGCTGGATAAATCTAAAAACCTTTTCTGCAAATCTTAGGACAGATGAACTTCTTTCTTGCCTTTGATGTTTGTTTTTACAGATACGACTTAGCCTGCGTTTGCGCTAATGCTGAGAACTACAATTCGTCAATTGTTACCAACCCACCTTCCGTAAATTGGATCACAAGCTCATGACTATCTAACAAAGCAGTTCCAACCAAAGGTCGCCTTCCTGTGGCAAATACACGAGTTTCTCGCTCCTCACCATTCCAGATAATAATTGCTTTGTGAAGAGGCAGCATTACCTGGCTGTTGTCTGCTAAATTCGCACGCATATCATACCTGAAAGGAAGATTCAGTAATGCTACTGCTTCGGGTGGTAAACAAAGCTCATCTGTAAATCCTGTATCTACTACAAACTCAATCGGAAAGTCAGCGCGATTTGGAATCCGAAATGGGATAGTGATGAGCGGGTGTCCATTAGCCACAATACCTGAAATCACTTAACTACACGCGACCTGATACCCCCACCAAAAGCGGCAGCAACGTTGTAGCCAATTTTGATCCCAAAGAGCCGAGCATGGGGGTGTTTCTCGCTCAATAAGTCAGCAGCGTGTAAGCCATTTTTATCAACTTTGTAGTCACCTGTTTCAATGTCAATGATGACCATCTTGCCAATGTTTTCTTCAACTTCCACCTCTTGGCGGATTCTGCTTTCGTACAGTTTCTCTGCACGTTGAGCAACTTCTTCACGGCTTAAAAGGATTGCTTGCATATACTAACTCCCGATGGCGATTTGACTTCTGGAGACCTCTCTATAATATCTCATACTAAATCCGTTGAGTAAGGCACAGAAAACGGGTTTCTCCGAGAAACCCGTTTTCTGCTCATGCAAGAGGCAAAAGGCAAAGGGGAATAAATAATCAGTTTTCAATAACCGGATTTAGTATAAATGTGCATGGTGCGTTCCCCAAAAATCTATTAGTGGAGCAGTAGGAGCCACATTAGGGAACGCACCCTACAGCGATCGCTGTAATTTCTGTCCAACGGCAAAGTTAGCCTGCTTTTCGGGCAGGGATTAGCGCAAAGGTGGTGTTATACTCAGACAAAGTACAGAAAGTCAAAATCCGTAACTTTCTTGAATCCATGCTGACAACTACTCAATTTGCGCCCCTACTAAAGCAATTGTCTTACTCCGATAAGCTCTTATTACTTAACTTTCTTGTAGCCGAGTTGCTCAAGGATTCTGGTATTGTACCGATGTCTATTCAAGATGATCTCTCTAGACAAGGTTTACATGACTCTTTTGAGGCTGCCGCCATTCTTGCTCAAGCATTAAAAGAGAAACAAGAATTGACTCATGGCTAATAAGGTAAGATTTGCTTTCACTGAGGTAGATCCTAGTCTTGGTGCATTAAGTGCGCTTCCTTATTTACCATTGACATTAACTTATCAAAGTCAATCCTTGAATGTTTCGGGTCTCTTGGATACTGGTTCTAGTGTTAATGTGTTGCCTTATGAAATGGGTTTAGCTTTAGGTGCAGTCTGGGAAAACCAAAGGCTATCTCTGCCATTAGGAGGTAATTTAGCTAGATTTGAAGCTCGTGCATTGGTTGTTAAAGCTACTGTTGAGCAATTCCCCACCGTAGATTTAGCCTTTGCTTGGACACAAGATAAATATGCGCCGCTAATACTAGGACAGATGAACTTCTTTCTTGCCTTTGATGTCTGTTTTTACAGATACGATTTAGCATTCGAGATTAGTCAAAAATAGTTTGACTAGAGAAAAAAGAGGTGTGTTAGATTTCATTAACACACTCTACCAGAGCGGCGATGGATGAACTAGAACATTGCCGCTTCATCGACTTGTTAGCTGGCTTCTGCTTAGAGTGTAAGTTTGCGGAGAAATCATGCGTATAGTAACTGATTATTAATACTATCAACAGTCAAAGTGTTAACTAAAATACCAACCCGTTGCACGACCTCGTAGGCAGTTTTCTGAGGGACAACAATAATTCCACAATGTTCTCTGCCTTCCTCTATGAATTGAAGATGCAATCGTTCAAAATCAACCCGGTTGTGGGTTACAAGACATCTACCTAAAGAAGCTGCAAATTCTAATTGTTCGCTGTCAGTTTTGCCTAAAGTTGACTGCTCAGGAACATTGGTGACATCTAAACCACGAGAACGCAGAAGTGTTGCAACTAACGCTGACATATCTTCGTCCATGTAAAGCGAAGCAAATATGCTCATAGCTCACCCAAAGCAGCCTTTACAGAAGGATGCACCAACTCATCGGGGACTTGGTTGCGCTCAATGTACTCGTTAATTTCTGCTTGATGATCCAAATAAAAACTCAAGGCATCGAACACTTGTGCTAAGGTCAAATGAGGTAAATGAGTTGGAATTTCCTCTGGCATCACACCTAATCGCCACAGACCTACGATTGCGCGAATAGATGTGCGAGTGCCTTCAATAATTGGCTCTCCACCTAAAATCTCATTGTTTCTGGTGACATAACGTGAAAGAGTGATAATCGTCATGGAATTAAGTCTCTTAGGGAAATCGCTGATTCTATTTTAGTCAGGGACAGACATGACTTGATCATGGCATCTAGTGGCTAGAGGAATCCTAGGCTAGATGTTTTTTCGGCAACCTAACCTAGGACTCTGATGGAAACTACGCGGTAAAGAAATCTAATTTTCATAAATGTTCCTCTCGACACTGACTTAGTTTCGGTCTTGCGGTCTAACGGTTAGGTCACTTAGATTTCTGGAGTAGAAAATGATAGAGATTGCATCAAGCGAAAGGAATAAAAAGAACCCGACCTTCATATTCTTCAGGTTCACTACAACAAATAAATAGTTCTAAATCATCAAGAATCTTACCAATGGGTGCTTTTGAGATCACCTCAACAACTCCAGTCATAGGTAGTCCTTGATTGACACGATTGTAGGCATACATCGTAATAGTGGCTACATCATGGGTGAGCAGGATGCGTCCCTCATTAGCTGCCCATTCTAAAATATCTGGATCGTCAGTGTTCATCAGTCCTACATCTTGGACGCGAATTATATCTAATTCAGGTAAACGCCTCACCAGTCCACGCAAGATGGCTCCATTAAAATTTTCGTCAGTTAGAAGGCGCACTTTGCCTCGACTCTCCTTTTGACTGATAACGAGCAAGCAAGCGCTGTCTTAAATCGACTAAGTTGTGTTTTTGAGTTAGTTGTTGTCTTAGTTGTTGAGCTTGTTGGTCGCGTTGTTCCAAATAACTGTCAATTTCCTGACGGTGATTTAAATAATAAGCAATGGCACTGTATATATCTTCCAAACGAAGAACTGAAAACTGAATAGCGATTTCTTCAGGAGTGGAGCCGTTGTGGTATGAGGCAAGTATGCTATCGAGAGTCACTCGGCTCGAACCTATACGGATACCTCCCGCTTCATCCCAACGAAAAGGAGGAGAAGTTACTTGGAATTTGGCTGGGGTGTTGCGAAGGACTTCATCAATATCTCTGACGTTGTTGGTTGCCATATCCTCTTCTGCCTGAGCGATGAGGGGAGCTAATTTTCCCGATGCTAGGTCCGCTTCAATTTGTCTATCCCACATCTCATCAAGATAGTCTTGAAGCCAGTTTGCCAGAGCGCGGACTTCACTCTCTGGCAGTTGCTTAATAGCCGACTCAACTTCTGAGCGATTAGTCATATAACAGGTCAAATTTGAAGATCACAGCCATTTTATCGCTAATTAGGGTTTGCTCGATAAATCTAAAAACCTTTTCTGCAAATCTTAGGACAGATGAATTTTTTTCTTGCCTTTGATGTTTGTTTTTACAGATACGACTTAGCATTCGAGATTAGTCAAAAATAGTTTGACTAGAGAAAAAAGAGGTGTGTTAGATTTCATTAACACACTCTACCAGAGCGGCTACGCTGCCTTCTTCAAATACTTGAAACGTGAGTTGATAGACTTCCATTCGTGATAAAATCAGAGGATTTTAGATTTTATCTCCGAGATAGAATATGAGGGCTTGACTGCAAATCGCAACATTTTTAGTGCTGATGATTGAGCTGCCTGATTCAAGAAGTTATCTCGATCAGTACGACCAGACTTTTGATGAGTCTTATCGTCTAGTTCGATAACAGCTTCAACTGTTAAGTCTTCTAGATTACATAAAACAAAATCAAAATGTTTCGCTGAAATTTTATTGAAAGCACGCTGCCAATGACTTTTGTTTAAACCATTTTCAGGGGTAAGAACATCGGCAACACGAACCTTGCTAAAAATGATGAACTCATCCCCTACTGCCTGCTTTAGAGCATGATAGAACTTAATTTCAGATGGAGTTAGTAATGTTCCACGAATTTGATAAGAGTATTTTTGCTTTGATACATCGGAACCTTTACTAGCAACAAAGTGAGGACTAATAAAAACAATAATAGTTAAAGTAAGTGCCGTTATGACAATTAATAGAATTAGCCATCCCATAATTTTCTTTCTTCCATCTCAATTATAAATAAGTCTAACCATTGATTATACAGAAACCTTCTGTATAACACTTCTGAGAGTAACGATATGGGTCAACTTTCAGCATATCACCCCATTTGGGCGTGATCGCCAGAACTTTTCCGCGTATCATAACCAAAAGCGTATTAGCCAGATTAAACAAACTCTTTTAAGTAGATTCCTAACAACAAACTGAAATAAAATAGACTTTTCGGGAATTCTAGGACTAATTGCTTCAGTCCACCCCACAATTACCTAATTTTCGGGGAAAAAGTGCCTAAAATTTCCCCTCGATCGCTCTTATGGTCGGCACTTTTTCAGGGCAGAAAAATCTAAAAATCTTAGCCAACAATGTTTTTAGATTTATTCAGCCAACCCTAAGTTAAATTTCGAGTTGATCGATTAAATTGCGCATGATTTTGGCCGAATTATGTAACTGTTGGGTTTCTCTGGGACTGAGAGCAAGATTCAGGGTTTTTATGACTCCTTTCTCGTTAACCACCGAGGGAATACTTAAACACACATCTTTGAGACCGTATTGACCATCGAGGAGAGTGCTAATAGTCAGAATTCTTTCTTGGGAACGTAAAATCGCTTTAACGATATCCGTGGTAGCTAAACCGATCGCATAGCTAGTATAACCCTTGCGTTTGATAATTTCATAGGCGGCGTTTTTAACCTGAAGAAAAATTTCTGTTAAGCTTTCTTGGTCGGTTGCGCTTAAATCCTGCCAATCTCCCTCTAATAACCTTGCTCCTCCGATATTAGCCGAACTCCAGACAGCAAGCTCACTATCCCCGTGTTCACCGATAATATAAGCGTGGACGTTACGCGCATCTACATGGAGTTGGGTGGATAAAAGAGAGCGTAAACGGGCAGAATCTAGCACCGTACCCGAACCAATCACCCTAGAAGGCGGAAAATGGGTTATTTTCAGGGTAATATAGGTCATGATATCGACGGGATTACTCACCACCAAAATTAAAGCACTGGGGCAGTAAACAGCCACATCCGCAAGAATACGGCGAAAAATCGCCACATTTCGTCCAAGGAGATGTAATCGGGTTTCTCCCTCTTTTTGGGCGGCCCCAGCAGTAATAATCACCACATCGGCATTTTGTCCCACATCGGCCACGGTTCCCATTTTCAAGTCCGTGGGTTCAATAAAAGGCATTCCGTGCCTTAAATCCATCACTTCCCCCTCGACTTTATCGGTGGCGATATCCTGGAGAATTAATTCATCAAAACAGTCTTGAATTAACATCGAGTAAGCGCAGGCCATCCCCACCTGACCAACACCGATAATTACCCCCTTGCGAGGACGCAGAGGAGCGGGTTTTTCAGCGTAGGGATTGGGAGTAAATATTTTATCTAGCATAGATTTTTGCAGTTACTGGCTCGGTAAGCTCATTTTAAGGGGGAATGGTTAATATCAGGTAAAAGGAGACTATAAAGAGATTTTGAGGACGTTACCGGCAATTTTTTTCCGGTAAGTGGTCGGACAAATTCCTTGTCTTTATTCCCTGACCTCTAGTTTAAGAGAATTGAGGGCCGCTGACAGCTTCAGGCTATATCCTGAAATTAGGAATAAGGTAACACTAGGAGGCGAACCGATGATCTATCACATCACCACGGAAAGAGGTTGGCGAATAGCTCGTGAAATGGGGGAATATCGGGCGCATTCCCTAAAAAATGAGGGATTTATCCATTGTTCCACCTTAGAACAAATTCCGAAAGTTGTCGCCGCTTTTTATCAAAATCAGCCAGATTTGCTGGTTTTAGCCATTTCTCCTGAACAATTGCAGGCCCCGGTTAAATGGGAGCAGCCCCAACATCCTAACCCAGAAAATGCCACTTTAGAGCTAGAAAGAGAGACCTTTCCCCATATTTACGGTGCTATCAACCTAGAATCGGTGGTTTTTGTCAAACCTTTACAGGAGTTGCTCAATTCCTAAGTAGGGATGCACAATTATTTGTAGGATGGGTTAGCGGTAGCGTAACATGATCGGGCGTTGGGTTTCATGCTTCAACCCAACCTACTTTCATCTAGAAAAAGAGACCTTTCCCCATATTTACGGTGCTATCAACCTAGAATCGGTAGTTTTTGTCAAACCCCTAGAGGAGTTGCTCAATTCCTAGAACTAAATCATCTAACTCTTGGTAATCGGGGAGAGTAGTATCGATGCTCAACCCGCGCCGAATCACGAGGCGATCCCACTGTGGTCGCGATAATAGCTCGCTAAAGTAGCGAGCCTTGAAAATTAACAAATTTGCCTCCAGACCCGTCTTAATGCGCCCTAAATGGGGCAATCCGAGCAGATTTGCTGGGGTGAGGGTGACACTATTTACCCAGTCAGCGTAGGGTGTATCGAGGTGAGCAATCCGCACCGCTTGGGTAAAGACTTCTAAACCATCGTGATCCCCAAAACCATAAAAGGGATCGCGACAGTTATCACTGGCAAAAGCAACCGGAATTCCCGCTTTTTTCATCTCTTTTATCTTAGTTGTCCCGCGCCAAAAGGGGGTTTTTTCCTCTTGACGATCCTGTAGGTAGAGATTGCACATCGGCAAGCTAACGATAGCAATGCCCGCATTTTTGACTAAATTTAGGGTTTCTTGGATTATTTCAGGGGATTGTACCGCTAAACTGCAACAGTGACCACAGATGATTTGTCCAGAAAATTGCTCTTTGATAGCAGTACGGGCGATCGCTGCTAAACAGGTAGAATCGGGGTCGCCGTTTTCATCTAGATGAAAATCGAGATTTAAGCCCCTTTCTTGGGCTAATTTGAAGGTAATATCAATTTGTGCCTGTAAATCAGGATTTGTGTAGGCTACTCCCCCTAATATGCCTCCAAATTCGGCAATTTTATCGGCTAAGGCCGCTCCCTCGGAGGTTTGATAGTAGTCAAGGGAAACTAGGGAAACCGCTTGCAGGGTGATTTTACCGGCCCATTGTCGTTGCAATTCTCCCAAAGCGGTTAAGCTAATCTGTGCCTGTTGACCAAAAGAGTCGATATGGGTGCGAATAGCGGCGGTTCCGTGGGCATAACTGCATTTAACGCCGAATTCCATGCGACGATACACATCCTCTAAGCGCCACTCCCGTCGGGAATCCTCTAGGACCATTTTTAAGGCACTGTCAAAAGTGCCATCATGGTTAGGACAACGATGCCAACTATGACCTTTATCGAGATGGGTGTGCATATCGATAAAACAAGGAAAAACAAGCTTTTTTTTGAGGTCGATAACGGGAATATTATCTTCGGGGGGGATTGTTGAGGTGATGCGATTAATGTTACCGTCATTAATTTCCAGATTAACTAAGGTTAATCCCTCGGAGGTTTGGGGAGAAAAACTCTCATTCTCTAGGAGGGAAACGGGAATATGGGCATTTTTGAGCCAGTAGCACTCGCTTGAGGGAATCATAAGACCTCTGGTAAAAATCAAAAATTGTTGTTAGGGTTAGGAGCATCTCACATTTGCAGGAATACCAACAATCAGCAATTATCAGTAACTCTTAGATGATTACAAATGTATCAGCAGCTGCGTGTAAGCATCCCACCGAAAAACTAATGCGCTCCGGGGTTTGGGGGGTTCTACCCCCCAAAAGCTTGGATTGAGTGATAAAATCGGAAGTAATGCCCGATCTTAGCCGAGAGTTTCCCCGTAAAAATCCCAATTGCTAGATTTACAAAAATGAGATGCAGCCTCGGTCGAATGAATAATAATCAATTAAGGGGTATTAAGTAAGGAGTGTTAAATGGCATTAACAGTGCTATCTTTTCCCTGTTTACTGATTACTGATAAACTGGCAGACGCGGCTTTAATTCCCAGCCATAAACTGCTAAAAATTCCTTTAGTTTATCGGGGTGTAAATGGAGGTAATCGGGATTCACTTCATCGATAGGGCCAATACCGCCTAAATCCCGCGCTCCTGCCGCTAAACAATCCAAGAGAAAAAGAGGATCGGGTACTAGATTCGGGGGAATTTGAATGACAATATCTGGGGGCAAAATTTCCCTAGCTTGTCTAACTAGAGCGGGTAATTTTTGCAGATCAAAAGGATTATTTTGCCACTGTTCTCTTTTACCCGGATTGTAGGGTTGTAGGATTACTTCTTGAATATGTCCCCAACGTTGATGAAGAGCGGCAATAGTTTCTAAGGTCACTAAGCGATCGCATTCTTTTTCACCAATTCCTAATAATAAACCCGTGGTAAAAGGAATTGCTAGTTCTCCCGCCCATTGTAACTGTTCTAAGCGCAGGGATGGCACTTTACTGGGAGCCTGACGATGGACAGTATTTAATAAATTCACCGTCATTTGTTCTAACATTATGCCCATAGATAGATTGACATTTTTTAGTTTTTCCATCTCAGCAAAAGTTAAAATCCCCGCATTGGTATGGGGATAAAAACCCATATTTAAAGCCAATTCTCCCAAATTATAAATATGCCGAAACCATAACTCTCGATTGGGTGCTAAAGGATGAACTTCGCCGCTAAGAATTAAAATTTCCGTAATTTCCGAACCCTGCAAAGCAGTTAAAATCTCTTTGGCTTTTTCCAAACTTAACCAGCCATCAGTGCCTAAATCCCTGCGAAAATTACAATAACTGCAACGATTGAAACACTCGTAGGTAGGTACAAGGGTATGAGAGGGACTATAGGTGACAATTCTTGACATTTTTTTCGGGATTGCAGTTCATTACGAGCATTCAAGGGCGAGAAAATTTGCTATCGTGGGGAGAATTGCTGTTTTATTCACCTAAAAACGCTCTCCCTTTTCGTTTCCTCCTATGATTTTCGATCCTGCCAGTCTTCCCTCCCATCGTCAAACGATTCGTCCGATTAGCGCCACGGCCCTGCACGGAATTGTATTTCAAGATGACAAATTAATCGCCATCGACGCAAAAAACGGCTATTTATACCAAATTGCCCTCGATACTGGTCATACAAGCGTACTTAATTCCCATCGCTGGCAGGAATTCGTCGGGACGACGGGATTGGCAATCGATGATCAAAATAACCTCTGGTTTACTACTCGCGAAAATCTCTACTGCTGCACTCTCGAAGATTTTACCCCGAAATTTTTCACCCGTCTTCCCTACACCGCTAACGGAGTCGCCGTAACTGGTAACACAATTTATGTCACTTGTCAACGTTCTGGACAAATCTTTATATTTGATCGCCAATCGGGACAGGAAATTACTCGTTTATACGCGCCGGGTATCGGCATCGAAAATATCACCATTCGCGGGGAAGAACTTTGGCTAACGGATACCCTAGAACAAACGGTTTACTGTCTTGATCGCGCCACGGGAGAACAGCTTTTTAGCATGATAACTCCTTTTGAATCACCGACGGGATTAGCATTTTATCGCGATGCGAACAGTGGCAAGGATATATTATATGTAGCATATACTTTCCAAGAACCCTGTATCCGCGATAATCCCAATTCCGAACAGGTTCACGAACTTAGTTATCGTCCGCGTACTTTTGTCCATCCTCTATATTTTCACTACGATCCCGCTAAAAAATACACCCTTTCTAACGGTTATCTGATTGAATTATCCTACGTCGAGGAATTGGAACCCCTCTATAATATCGAACTTAAAAATGTGGAATGGCGCATCGCTTTACCCTTAGAAACACCACGGCAAAAAATTCGCAGCGTCGAAGCGGTGGGATTGCCTTTTATTGAAGAAATTCAGGACGGGCAGCGGGTGGCAGTATTTAAGTTCGAGCAAATAACCAGCAAACAACGTCATATTTTTGGGTGGAAAGTAGTCTTAGAAGTATGGGGTATTAAATACCAAATTACTCCCCAAGATTGCGAAGATTTACCCCCCTTACCCGCCGATTTTCCCGATCGCTATTTGATCGATAATGATGATCTGGCCATGAATACAGAAATTATCCTCAATGCTGCCGAAGAAGCGATCGGTCGGGAAACCAATCTCCTCAGAAAAGTTTATAGTATTCGTAATTACGTCTATGATCAGCTTTCCTACGGTATCAAACCCAACATCGACACCCCTGATATTGCCCTGCGACGCGGAGTGGGTTCCTGTGGGGAATATGTGGGTTTATTATTGGCCTTGTGTCGTCTCAATGGTATTGCCTGTCGCACGGTAGGACGCTATAAATGCCCACCCCATCCCCTCGAACGTAATTTACCCCTCGAACCGGATTACAATCACGTCTGGATGGAATTTTATCTTCCCTCTATCGGTTGGGTTCCCATGGAGTCCAATCCCGATGATATTTTTGAAGGCGGTCCCTATCCCAATCGTTTCTTTATGGGTTTAGCTTGGTATCACACGGAAATTGCCAAAGATATCCCCTTTGAACGAATGCTCAGTCAAGGACAACCGGTGTTAAAAACCCAAGTTCCCATCGGCGATTTAGCGATTAATCACGTTCAATTTATCATTCTTGAGGAATTAGCCCCAAAAGACTAGAATTCTGAGCCATCATCTAGGATGCCCATTTCTCTATCTCTTTCTTCTTTGAGTTCTTTGACCATTTGTAAACCCGCACCCACACAGAAGCCTAGGGCTGCCCCGGCACCGGCAAAATAACGTCCATAGATGATTTGATAGTGATGGGGATTTCTATAGTTGACTTGGCTGGGATTGCGTTCAATGCGGCTAATGCCATAACCGATACCAGCACCAACTAAAGCCGTTACTAGGCCTGAAAATAGAACTAGACGAAAGTTCATGATCTTATCTCCCGATGGACTCTGACTTTAGATTATCGCTGAAAATTAGTTAATGGCAAGCTATCGCAATAATTTGTTAAGTAGTCGTGTCAAATTAATTTCCCTTGAGATGTGTAATTAATTTTGCTTAGGTACTTATTAAGTAAATAAACTAGCATCAACCCGAAAATATGCCCCCAAAGACCTAGCTTCTGACTGATTGATGCTGCGTTGTCCATTAATTATTTGCTCCACCGCATCAGGGGAACCCAAAATAGTAATTAGCTCTGGATATTCTATCTCGTTAGCTTCTATCAGATGCTGTAAGGTTGCTAAAGGATTTCTATCAGGAATTGGATAATTATCCGCCTCGAATCTTTCAATCAAACTAATCAATAACTCCAGTAAAGCCTCCTCCTCTAAACTAAGTTCCGAGCGATGTTCCAACTCTTGGGCAATTGCGATCGCTCGCTCGTTTTCCACCTCTGTGGTGATTGCTTTTGGTTGATAGTGAGCGAGTAATTCTCCATAAATTTTAGAATTAAAAGTAAGCATCATTTTTCCAATTTTCTTTATCGTACTCGGCATGGGTAAGAATATATTTAATATAGATAGTCTGTCGGCTATAAACTATATCTACAATTAGATGAAAGTGATTTCCTTTAATGTTAAAAACAGTGAAATTACCAACAGATTCAGCACTTTTATAAGTGGCTTGCACATCGATTAGATTTTGCCATGCCGCTTTACTAGCGACTCTATACCAATCATAGAGAGACTCGCAGGAATTAGCATTAGTGATACAGAAATCGCGAAGTATTCGACGGCTAATTACCCGCATAATACAAATATACCTCTGGCAGTTTCTGTCAATAGCAATTATATCTCAATACCTAGACTAACTCAAGCTGGCGGGCTGATTGGCTCACACTTTACATTGCCTAAAATGGTAGCACTTGGGGCTAGTGGGGACGTTTTTCCGCTTACCAGCTAAATTGAGAATATCAGGGGCATTGATGCCTAAAGGGAGAGAAAATGTATTAGGCTAAAAACTAAACTATTTTGGCAAGATTTCTTTGAAGACCTCCTCAGCCTACTTATTGGTTTTCCACGGTAGTCGCGATCCGCGTCCAGCCTTGGCGGTGACGCAATTAGCAGCCTTAGTTCAGGAAAAAATCAGTCAACCTGCCGAAAGATTAGCGAGTAAATCGGAGTTTAGCCCATCTCTAGCGGTTCTAGAAGCAGATAATCGGGTATTAGTAGGGACTGCCGCCCTAGAATTAGCGATAACACCACTCCATCAACAAATAGAAGCTTTTGCCCAACAAGCACAAAGCCAAGGATGTAACCAGTTGCAGATTATCCCCCTGTTTCTCCTGTCGGGGGTTCACGTTAAAGAAGATATTCCCGCGGCCGTGGACAAAGTGCGATCGCCGATTAAGCTAGAGTTAAAGCCCCATTTAGGCAGTTATCAGGGCATAAAATCGCTGTTATCCCGACAATTTGCCGATTTAAGCCCCCAAAACCGCATTTTACTGTCCCACGGTAGTCGTCGCCCCGGGGGTAATCGGGAGGTGGAGAATCTAGCGGCGTTTTTTGGAGCAATTACAGCCTATTGGTCAATAGAACCGAGTTTACCCCAACAAATCGAGAGTTTAATCGCTCAAGGTAGCCAAAAAATCGCTATACTGCCCTATTTCCTCTTTGCTGGTGGAATTACGGATGCGATCAAAGCCCAAGTTTTTGAACTAGCACAAAAGCATCCAAATGTCAATATATTTTTAGGTAAATCTTTGGGAGCGACGGGGGAATTAGCCCAAATTATTGTTGAGGAAGGATGTGGATGAAGCGGGCAGCGATCGCTCTAGGCAGTAATTTAGGAGATTCAGCGACAATTTTAGGGCAAGCTTTAGGGGAATTAGAGCGAGTCAAAGGAATTAAACTAGAAGCTCATTCCCAATGGCATCAAACCGCAGCCATCGGGCCGCCTCAGCCCGATTATCTCAACGGTTGCGCCATTGTGCAAGTGGATTTATCGCCCCTAGATTTACTGCATAAATTATTAGAAATCGAGCAGTTATTCGGGAGAGTCCGACGGGAAAGATGGGGACCGCGTACCCTCGATTTAGACTTAATATTTTATGAGGACCTGATCTTAGAAACGCCCGAATTACAGATACCCCATCCCCGCTGCCGAGAACGGGCCTTTGTGCTGCTTCCCCTGGCAGAAATTGCCCCCGATTGGCGAGATCCCGTAACCGGAAAAACTATCCTTCAGCTATTAGGCCAATTGGGATTGGCGGAGTAGGATGTTAGGTGTTAAGGTTTTAGGGTTTTAGTTGAAATTCCCCCATCTCTCCTACTCACCACCTCCCCACTTCCCCACTACCCCACGTCCCCACGTCCCCACGTCCCCACGTCCCCACGTCCCCACGTCCCCACGTCCCCACGTCCCCACGTCCCCACGTCCCCACGTTCCCATCTCCCCTAACCCCAGATAACCGCGTCTCAGTTACCGCCCCGAAACTCTACAATAAAGGCAGCAGCGTTAATAAACAGTAAAGAAAATCAACCGTGACCAAGACCCCATCCCTCGAGGAAACTCATTACAATCAGGCTAAGGCTAGTTTACAACAGGCCTTAACTTGGTATGCCAGTTTTCGCCGTCATTGGAATTATCCCCCCGATCCCCAACTTCAGGCCGCCGTTAAACAGGATTTGCAGTCCTTAAAATCGGCCTTAGATAAACTGGATGAAACAGTGATTCGGGTGGCGGCCTTCGGGTTAGTCAGTCGCGGTAAATCCTCGGTGGTAAACGCTTTAGTCGGTCAAAAAGTCCTGGCAACCGGCCCCCTGCACGGGGTGACACGCTGGCCGCGATCGGTGCGTTGGACACCAGCCACGGGTAAAATCCAGATAGAATTAATCGATACCCCCGGATTGGATGAGATTGAAGGGGAAGCGCGGGCGAATATGGCCAGAGAAGTCGCTAAAAGTGCCGATTTAATTTTATTTATCGTCGCGGGGGATATTACCCGCACCGAATACGAGGCCTTAGGAGAATTGCGCCAGGCGAAAAAACCGATTATTTTGGTGTTTAATAAGATTGATCTCTATCCAGAAGCCGATCGCCGTCAGATTTTTCAGCAGTTACAGAGATTAGGAACCAATCGGGACGAAAAAACGTTAGAAGATTTGTTAACTAGCGATGAGATAGTTATGGTAGCCGCCGAACCGCAACCGATTCCCGTCCGGGTGGAATACCCCGATGGGCGCGTGGTGACTGAGTGGGAAACCCCTCCCCCCCAAATTGAGGAGCTGCAAGATAAACTCTTAACGATTTTAAATCGGGAAGGGCGATCGCTGCTGGCCTTAAATGCTTTAGTACAAGGACAAGAAGCGGAGGAAAATATCGCCAGAAAAACCCTAGAACTGCGGGACAGTCAAGCGGAGGAAATTATCTGGCAATACGCGAAATATAAGGCTTTAGCGATTGCGGCCAATCCGATCGCTATTTTAGACCTCCTAGGGGCTTCAATCGTCGATTTAACTCTAGTTCGGGCTTTAGCTCGTTTGTACGGCCTGCCAATTACCAGTCACCAAGCCGGTCAACTCTGGCGGACTCTACTTTTGAGCAGTGGGGGGTTGCTGGTGGGGGAAATCCTCAGCACTGTGATTATCGGTTTGGGCAAAACGGCAGCGGCAGCGGCGAGTATTTTTGAAAATCCCACCTCTTTAACTCTCTACGGTAGCACCGCTCTCCTACAGGGAGGAATTGCTGCTTATGGAACCTATATCATCGGGAAAGCCGCTAAAATCTATCTAGAACGCGGTTGTAGTTGGGGGGCATCTGGACCGAGTACGGTGATTAATCAAATTCTCGCCCAAGTTCATCCGCAAACTATCTTATATCGTTTACGTCTAGAGCTAGAACAGTGATTTTAAAGTAAAAAGGAAAAAGGAAACAGGAAAAAAGGCAACAGTGATCAATTAAATATGGTTCTTCGTTACTTGGTCTGGTTTGAGCGGATGGCATAAATCGACTAAATTGTTATCTGGCAAGAGAGTTAATTGATTAGTTCGTTCTAGAGCGAAAACAATTGACAAAAATCGCAGTAATGTCTTTCTCTATAATGGTTTCATCCCTTATCAACCCGTCCATTGCCTAACACGAACCACTGACGACCGACTCCTAATGACCGACTCCTAATTTTAGAAACTTAATTTTTGACAACGACCACTAGCTAGAAATATTGAGAGAAAATCATGTCTGCTGCCCATAAGTCCTATATTCCCGTTCCCGTTTCTCGCCAAAAAAGCCAACCGACTCAACGTCGTCCCCAGTTGCGGGTAACTTCCCCCAACCCCACTAATAAACCAGTTACTCAATCCTCCCCGACTCCCACCGTCAAACCGACGACTAAATCAGTGGTGAGAGTTCCCGTGACCCCGACACAAAAACAATTAGCCTCGCGTCAATTACGTTCCCTTTGCCTCCTAGAAAGAATAGTGGCTGTGATTACTTTTTGTCTGTTGGGTTCGACTCTGGGAATATATGCTTGGACGGTATATATTCCCAAGGTTTGGGACAAAGAATTTGGTAAACTGGAAACACTGCAACGTCACGAGCGCAATCTTTTGGCCACCAATGAAACTCTTAAACATCAACTAGCTCAACAAGCAGAAAAACCCGAAACTGGCTTAACTCATCCCCAACCCTTCCAAACTATCTTTTTACAGCGTAAATCTGCTCCTAACCTGAAACCAGAACCCACTTCTCAACCCCAATCTACCGTCAATTCTCGACCCAGAAGTGCCTATTAAAAGTTATCAGTTAGCAGTTATCAGTTATCAGTGGGTAAGTTAACAGTTAGCAGTTATCAGTTATCAGTTAAGTGGGGAGGCACAATTATGTGTAGGATGGGTTAGCGGTAGCGTAACCCATGCGGCCGTTGGGTTTCATGCTTCAACCCAACCTACGTTCATCTTATATTTAATTCCACCCACCCACTTATCAGTTATCAGATGTGAGTTTTTAAGTGTGCAGTATTAAATAGAAGTTTCCTACTGTCTGTTTACTGATCACTGTTTACTGTTTACTGATCACTGATTACTGATTACTGTTTACTGATCACTGATCACTGAAAGATACTGCTCATGACTGACACAAAAAGACCCAGATTTAGAGGTAAAGAAACTCGATCGCCCTCGGGCAGGATCCGGGACAGAAAGTCCTATTTAACCGCCAAAAAACGGCAACAACAGTTAAAAAAAATGCCTGTGAGTAACGGGCGATTGGTGGCGGTGTGGTTGGTTTTAGTCATGGGTATTTTGGGTTTAGCTTGGCGATTGTACCAGTTACAAATAGTACAAGCGCAGGAATTGCAAAAAAGAGCCAGACAACAGCAAACTACCAGTATTAGACCCTATATTCCCCGGCGGGCGATCGTCGATAGTAATGGTAATGTTTTGGCGACCGATCGCTTGATTTATACTCTTTATGTACACCCAAAACTGTTTGCTATTCCCCCAGCAGAAGTGGCTGATAAATTAGCTCCTTTATTAAATATTCCTACTAATCAACTGATGCAAAGATTTAAAGAAAAAGAAACAGGAATTCGTTTAGCCAATCAATTAACCGAATCCGTGGCTAGGGGATTAAAACAATTATCTCTTGACGGTGTAGAATTAGAGGAAAAATACGCTCGTTATTATCCCCAAGACGATGTGGCAGCCGACGTGATTGGCTATGTAGATAAAGAACATCGTGGTCAAGCAGGATTAGAACGAGGTTCCAGTCAGTTATTAGAAAGAGATCCCTTTTCTGTCAATACAAGACGCATGGGAGACGGGCGAATTTTACCAGCTTTTGTTCCCGATGGTATCTTTCAATTTGATGAATTACAGTTAGAAGTAACCCTCGATTTAAAACTACAAAGAGCCGCCCGGACGGCCCTACGAGAACAGCTAAAGAAATTTAATGCTAAACGGGGAGCCGTCATCGTTATGGACTCCCTTGATGGTTCTCTTTTAGCCCTAGTTTGTGAGCCAACTTTTAACCCCAATGAATATTATAAAGCCAATGTGGCTCTATTTAAAAATTGGACCGTAGCCGATCAGTACGAACCGGGGTCAACTTTTAAACCAATTATTGTCGCCATGGCCATGGAAGCGGGGGCAATTAAAGCTAGTACGGTAGTCAATGATCCGGGGGCAATTACTGTCGGTCGCTGGACGATTAAAAATGCCTCTAAACAGGGTTATGGGGCGCTAGATATGGCCAGAGTTCTGCAAACCTCTAGTAACGTGGCCATGGTGCAAATTGCCCAAAAAATGGGGCGAGTTGATTTCTATAAAAGTTTATTAGGATTGGAAATAAATCAAAGGGTTGGCGTAGATTTACCCGGAGAAGTGGCAGGATATCTCAAACCCGAACAAGAATTTCTGGATAATGCCATTGAATCGGCCACCGCTTCCTTTGGTCAAGGTTTATCCCTAACGCCTTTAAAATTAGTACAGTTGCACGGTGCGCTGGCCAATGGTGGCACCTTAGTAACTCCCCATGTGATCAAAGGATTAGCCGACGACCGCGGCCGTTTGCATTGGCAGCCCGATTATCCCAGCAAAAAAGTCTTTTCTCCCACCGTAGCCCGGCAAGTGGTGGAAATGATGGAAACCGTCGTCAGCAAGGGGACGGGGGTAGCAGCCCAAATCCCCGGTTATCGCATCGGGGGTAAAACGGGAACCGCACAAAAAGCTAGTCCGACGGGGGGTTATCTACCTAACGCCAAAATTACCAGTTTTGTGGCGATTTTACCAATCGAATCGCCCCGTTATGTGGTTTTGGTGGTGGTGGATGAACCCAAGGGTGCCAATACTTTTGGCTCCACTGTGGCCGCTCCGGTGGCCAAAACGGTGATGAATACGCTCATTTCCCTCAAGGGTATCCCCCCCACATCCAAGGTCGCTCCGGCGGGTTCTGCGACCAATAAACCCCCGCGGCACGATTAATTTAAGTCTTTTTGCAAGAGGTTTTATCTAACAAAGCACAGAGAAATATTATGGGGCTGTCATTCCCATTTCGATCCATACTTCTATCAAATCTCGTATAACTGCTGTAACCATCTCAAAAAATTGGCTGATTGGGGATGGGATTGATTAAGTATTCTTTGTTTGACTGCATCGTGAAGTTGTTTCCCCGGCGGATCTTGCCAAGCTAAATAGGTATGAATATTAGCCTTATCTAGATGATAATCCCTATAGGTTGCCCCTTGTTGTTTTGCCTCTATCACCTTGTTTTGTGTATATTGCCAAAGATTATTATCGGGAACTAAATAGGCTAAAAAAGTCTCTAACATCCCTCTAGATTGATTATCGGGCATCATCCACACACCGAATTTTAACCCCGATTCTAGAGTTATAATTAATCCCTCTGCTGGTAAATTTTGAGGTAAATTAGGGATATTTGGTAAACAGGCATTATATAAACTTTGCCAACGATTATCAGGTTCTTCGTCTGCATCCATAATAATTCCTAAATGAGTTAGTCCGTTAGGAGTTTTTAGTTGTGCAGAGATGTATTTAGGTTTTAGTAAATTTTCAACACCATCACAATTTATGATATTCAATGGTTCTTCCCCTCTATTCCAAGTAACTCCATTTGCTGCCATTAATTGGGGAATAACTCTCAATTCCTCCGCACCTTCCACTAATAACTTTTTTGTCTCTATTTTAGGCATTGTTACCGCACCTCAAGATTACTTGTAGCGGCAATAACAATTTCTTCTGGATCAAAGATTACAGATTGGCTTTTTTCCCTATCTATCCTTTGAATAGTAATCTCGTTATCGGTAATTTTTTCTTCGGTAATTAATTCGCCTAAACTTTGCCAACAATCGCGGCTGTGAGTGGTGGCAAATACCTGAATATTGAGTTTTTTTGCGGTTTCCCAGACTACTTTCCACATATCAGTCATGACAGTAAAATGCAATCCGCTATCAATTTCATCAACTAATAAAATTCCATTTTCAAGATTAACCATCGCTAAAACTAATCCTAACATTCGCCAAAATCCATCACCTAAACTGCCAATAGGTATAGGTTGATCATGATTTTTAATTTTGATTAAAAACCCACCTCTAACACCTAGGTTATTTGAAGTTGAATACTTGCCAGAACCAATACTAGCTATCCTTTCAATTTTTGGCTCAATAATTTTCAAAGATTCAATAATTAAATCTTCTAAAGGAGAGAGAACAATGTTGTCAAAAAGTGCTGCCATATCAGAACTTGTTAGAGAAAATGGTGTTAAGAACTTCAATTCAATTTTATTATCAATACCTATTTTATGGGAAATTCTGCTTAAACTAGCCATTCTTCTTGTGGAATCTCTGGCAAGAGTACCGTTGGCAAGAAGTTCCAGTTCAATAGGTTTTTGTGATTGACTCCATCTAATACTTAAAAGAAGTTTATTCCATTCCTCATCGTCGAAAATATTATCATTATTTAAATCATCATTTTTGTCTGAAAATGGAGATAGTTGTATAGGAATACTTTTAACAGAAATAGTAACACTTTCCTGATGTGATTCCCTAGAACCAATGATGATAATTTCCTGACTTGGGAGGATTTCATGCCCAGGAAATAAATGACAAATTTCAAAAACTTTAGTGCGACCAGCTAACTTATTTTCCAACCAAGCGAACTCGCCTCTATAGCTAATAGTTTCAAGAAATATATCTAGATTATTTTGAACATATAAAAACTGAATCGCTTCTAAAATAGAAGTTTTGCCGCTATTATTTTTACCCACTAAGAGATTAATTTGACCAAGATTGGTCATCTCAAAATTTTGAAAACCGCGAAAGCCTTCAATTTTTAGGGATTGTAACATGAGTGATTACCCCAGATTTTTAGTTATTAAATCTAGTTTATCTCAACCCCAGTAGCCAAGACCACCGACGAGACTAGATAGCGCAGACTCACCTTACCATATCGTCAGGTATTATTTTTAATGGAAATGGGTTTATCGGTGTTTCTGATGTGACAACTCCCGAACCCACATCAACTTTAGGCCTCCTGTCTCTAGGAATACTCGGTGCTGGTGCAACCATAAAACGCCAAGTAAAACGCAATCATTCTATCGAAAAAGAAACCACAAAAATAGGTTAAATCGCCCGTTAACTGGTGTTATCGCTCTTCGATCGCTTTGCGTTCGCCGAAAAAAGTACAAGGGTTTTGAGTCTCTCGGAGCGATTTCTCAACGTTTGTTCCTGGCACTTTTTTGGAAAAAAAGCTCAAAACCCTTTTCTAGCAGAGCTTACATTTGTATTCAGCAAGCTCTAATTAAACGATTGACCGAATATTAAAATAAATCCCCATGGGAACCAGAGCGCACTAAAAAAAGATGGGTGTCTGTGATTTTATAAATTAAAAGCCAGTCTGGTTCTAGGTGACAATCCCTATATCCATTCCAGTTTCCCATCAAAGCGTGATCTTTGTATTTAGGTTCTAGTTCTTGCTTTTGAAGTAATTTATCAATGACATTTTTCAGTTTGGTCATATCTTTTCCCCGTTTTTGCAGTCGTTTAATATCTTTCTTAAAGCGATTTTCAAAAATGGGTAATAACATTAAATTCCTAGCTGCTGATACAGTTCAACTTGATCTTGGCAAACAGTTAAGTTTTTTTGCTCTTCAATATTCTGAATAGCTTGTTGAGTTTTTTCGTTAAAATCACTTATGGTATAAGTCCCTTCTGCAATTCGTCGTTCTTTTTCCGCTTCTTCTAAAAATTCAGCTAGGTGTTTTTTTAGATAGGTTGCCAGGCTATCTTGTTGTTCTTCAGAAAGCAGTGCAATTTGCTCGAAAGTTTCTTGAATTAATTTAGTCATCTGTATTGTACTCCGAAGTTCGGTTTTTGAGGAAAAAAATCAAGATAAGTAGGTAGGCGTTAAAAATTATCAGACACCCCCGTTATCAAGGGTAGGGTTGATTCATGAATCAACCCTACCTTATCAAGGGGATATCCCCCCGCCTATCGGCACCCCCCTTATCAAGGGGGGCAGGGGGGATCGAACCTAAAATCCATTTTTAATTTAATTATAACCAGCTACTTATAAATACTGCCCTAACACACCAAAAAAAAGTTTTTGATGTGTTACCCTTGCTCAACCCACTACTTATAACAAAGCCATTTCTCCCACCACTTCCAAGCGGGTATAACTGCCGATTTTGAGGAATTTTTCCGAGAGAGATTCGGCCACATTGGGAGTAATCCAGCCTAACTGTTTAAGAATTTGCAAAGCGGCCGCATATTTAGCCCGTTTGGAACCATCTAGGGCTTTAATTGCTAATCCTAAACCTTCGCCGACGCGCCCGATACATTGAATCCCTTCGGCCCCGGCTTTACTGACGATTTCCCCTTGGCTAATCTGCATTAATTCCGTATCAAAAGCCCCTTCTCCTGCTACCATGCGGGGATGATAGGTCATAGCTCGGACGATTCTTTCTAAGTCTAAACGGTTGCCAGAGGCTAACTGGGCGTAGAGATGGGCCATTTGCCCCAACTGCATTGAATAGGTGGGCGCACCGCAGTCATCGTGGGCGCTGATTAATTCATCTCCCGGCATTCCCAATAATTCGGCAATTTTGCTTAAAATTAGCTTCTGTATCGGACTAGAACGCCGCAGATAGGTATTTAACGGCCAGCCGCGCTGTTGACACACTGCTAACATCCCGGCGTGTTTACCAGAACAATTGTACTGCAAGCGACTGGGTTTACCGGACGGGAGGGGACATTGCAGGGCATTGGGATCGATATCGGCGCGCCAGAGAATATTAAAGACTTGACGGGCGTGTTCCACTGTGCCTTGGTGAGAACTACAGATAATGGCTAGATCCTTATCGTTGAGATCGTAGCGTTCGAGGGTGCCGGTACTGATGACAGCCAGTGCTTGAAAAGGTTTCAGGGCCGAACGAATAAAGGCGCTAGTTTCGGCGCTGCCGGCGGTGGATAATACCCGGCCGCGGTCATCGCAAATAGCGGCCTCGACATTATGGACCGATTCAATGATACCTTCCCGGAGGAGATGAATTTCTAAGCGGTGGGTTGGTGAACGTTTTACCCTATTCATTCAGATTGGTTGCGGTTAGTGAGTGAAAAATAGCCAGAAAAGACCACTGATAGCGATAATTGCCCCTAGAATCAGGGCGGTTTTTTGTAAACGCTGGAGAATGGGCTGGATTTGATAGGAGACGATTAAACGATCGCGGGTTAAAATAGCGGCGGTTTTTGTCCAGATTTGGCCATCATACCAGCCGGACTCCTCATAAAATACTTTCTCTGATTGCAAGCGGTCATAGACGTAGATCCAGCCTAGATACAAGCGCAATAACACCAATCCTACCAAAATTGTCGAGCCAAAAATCCCCGCACAGAAGAAGAGAAAAGGGGCTTTTTTGAGGGGAAAACTAGCAGCGGCAATCGGTCCGACAATTAACCATGTCCATAACCATAACCAGAGAATTTTTTTTGTATAAGAGGCTACATCTAGCGTCGCCCAACGGAAAAACCAAGATTCTTTTAATTGTTCGTACTCGTTAACCGGTTGCTGTTCTTCCGGGACGGGACAGAAATCAAGGGAGGATTTCATGGATTCTACTCCTCTAAATGGTCGCTAGGCAGAGGAATACGTTGGGCATGACCCCAAAAAGCTTCTAAATTATAAAATTCTCGCTCTTTTGGTAAAAAGATATGGACAATGATATCGCCATAATCCATCAGGATCCAGCTACCTTCGCTTTTTCCTTCCACTTGTCGGGGGGATTGTTGCCATTCTAGTTCCATGGCACCTTCGATCGCATCCTCGATCGCTCGCACTTGAGTGGTAGAATAGCCGGTAATAATCAGAAAATAATCGGTCAAATAACAGATATCGGCGACCTTCAGGATGGCGATGTCCCCCGCTTTCTTGTCCTCGGCAGCGGTAACAATTGTCTCCAGAAATTTTTCGGTCTTGAGATTTTCGGCGACAGGGGTAATAATTCCAGTGGGATTGGTCATTCAGGTTGTGGTTATCCTTTGACTGAGGTGGTTGTAAGCGAGTCTTGAGATTATGTTAATCAATGGGTTTAGTTTTTGTTGGTTGTTCTTTAACAATTTGTAACGCCCAGTTGCGGGTTAGCACGGTGCGGGGATGAATGGGACAATGGCTACTTAAAAGATATTTTAGGGAATAATCGCAGGTTTGTTGAACGCTTTTATGGAGATTTTGATAGCTGAGTTGTCGTAGGGCGTTTAATTCGGGTGTATCGCCGCGATTGGGTTCCAAGGCATCGGCAATAAAGACTATACAGCTAAGATCGCTCATATTGGGTTTACCGAGGGTATGATTGCGAATTGCTTCGAGAATTTCCTCATCGGTAACGTTAAATTCTTTTTGGGCGACAATTGCACTCACGTCGGCGTGGAGTAAGTGGGGATGGGATAAACAGATATTATCCACCTCTATTCCCGCCGATTCTGCCATTTTTAGCAGTTTTTTGGGCTTGAAAAATTTAGCGAGATCGTGTAGCAGCCCCGCTTGCCCTGCTTGGACGGGATCGAGATCGTGATGACGAGCTAAATCAATACACATGGTCTCTACACCGAGAATATGTCGCAGACGGTGTTCGTTGACGTTTTCTTTTAACCAGTCGATAACTTGCTGTCGCATCTTTTTTTGCCCTTGTGGAACCCCAGAACGATTGTAACAATTACTATACAATTTTGCCTATCGCTCCCGGGTTCGATCTTTACCAATCATCCTCGCGACTAGCTTCTAAAACTTCTTCTTGCTGCCAATCATCCTGAAAAGGTTGTACCACTTTACCGATCGCATCGGCCACAAAAGACTTAATAAATTCTTCCTTGCGACTAAGTTGAAATTGTCTTTGCACCACTTCCGTCATACCACCATCACCCCAGTCTTGATCGTGACGGAAGTATTCGATAAAACTTTTGCCAGCAATGCGGGTTAAATAGGCAGCACTGACCCCTTGAATTGCCTTACCGACTATATAGGTAGTAAAATTTAATTGTAGGATTCTGGCTAATAATTCTACCGCTCCTTTTACCACTCCTAAACTAACTAGAGTTTTGCCCAAAGATAGAGCCAATTCCTTGCCTCGATCGCTGTTAATTTCACAGCCATAAACTTGACCAATTTCTCTGACCATTTGAGCATTAACCGCCGCCGTTGCTAACAGATCGAACACTGGTAAGGGAGTCACTGCAATCACTCCCGCACCGATCCACTGATAGCGATCGATAATTTTATCAGCTTGGCGACGACGTTGGCGATCAATAATTTTCCTAGCTTCTTCTCCTAATCTTTGGGATTGTAAGAGGATATTATCCGCCACTAAATCCTCCCCTTCGGCCCGTAAAACTGAAGCCAAACGTTTAATTAAAGCTAAAATATCTGGTTCTGGTGTGATGATTTGTCCACCAGTTAACTGTACTGGTTGGGGATTAGCGGCAACGGCAATAATATCGGCGGAAAGGATCACTCCTTTTAGTCGTTCTCGTAATTGTTTTAAAATAATGTCTCGATCTTCATCGCTATAGAGATCGATTTTATTAAAGACTAAGAGAGAACGTTTACCAATATCAATTAAACGCAATAAAGGGCTGTATTCCGATTGTCGAATATCGTTATCAATGACAAATAAAAGTAAATCTGCTTCCGTGGCTAATTGTCGCGCTAACTGTTCCCTTTGACCTCCGGCTGCACCAATTTCGAGAATGCCGGGGGTATCGGTAATTTGAATTTCCCGATTCACACCTTTCATTTTTAAATTATAGGTTTCCCCTTTTTCCGTGGTTCCCATGGTTGCCTCCACATTGCCCACCATTTGACCGATGAGGGCGTTAATTAGGGAGGTTTTTCCCGCCGATCCTGTGCCGAAAACAATGATTTTAACTTCTTTTCTAACTAAACTTCGCTCAATTTCTTGGGAACGCTTAATAAAAACCTGT
Source organism: Microcystis sp. M44BS1 (assembly GCF_020244875.1). Classification (NCBI taxonomy): domain Bacteria; kingdom Bacillati; phylum Cyanobacteriota; class Cyanophyceae; order Chroococcales; family Microcystaceae; genus Microcystis; species Microcystis sp. M44BS1. The sequence continues at coordinate 9,140 of NZ_JADBVM010000237.1, read as the reverse complement.
TGGGTTACTTTATCTTGAATTTGCTCCACTTGTTGCCGGATAGCTTTTAAGGTTTCCCCGGCGGCCTCGGTTTTTTCTACTGGTAATTTTAGGGGTGGACGGGAGGAAGAACGCAACCCGCGGCGACTTTTTTGCTGCTGGGGCAGCAGATAAAAGTAGTACAAAAGAATGTAGATCAGCAAGCCCAGCAGTCCGATAATCAGTAAAAGCAGAATATTGGCTAAGATAGGAGCGGTAAAGGCGATCTGGATGTAAAGACGATAGATAGAGTTGACTAACCACAACATTAATCCGAAAATAAAGCTCAGACCAATGATTAAAGCGGCAAGACGGGGTAATTTCATCAGCTTTAACGGTAGGGGATTGCTTAATCTTGATCTTAGTTCTTTGCCGGCCGATTGTCGGGAACTAGAATAGACTATTATCTATGAAGTAGGGAGGCACAATTATTTATAGGAGCAGTAGCGTAACCCATGCGAGCGTTGGGTTTCATGCTTCAACCCAACCTACGTCCTCCACCTACCTACTCCCTATCTACCCACTTCATAATTCATAATTCATAATTCATAATTCATAATTCCCTCTCCCCACTTCCCCACTTCCCCACTCCCCCACTTCCCCACTCCCCCACTTCCCCACCTCCTTCGGGCCAGAAAAGGGGTAAGATAATAAGTTTAGTGATAAGATGACCGAATTGTAAGCGGGGACTTGATATGGCAGAAACCCTATTATTTAATGCTTTGCGACAGGCGATCGATGAGGAAATGGGCCGCGACCAGACAGTATTTGTTTTAGGTGAAGATGTGGGTCATTACGGTGGTTCCTACAAAGTTACCAAAGATCTCTACAAAAAATATGGCGATTTAAGGGTTTTAGATACCCCCATCGCTGAAAATAGTTTTACGGGCATGGCAGTGGGGGCAGCCATGACGGGATTGCGTCCGATTATTGAAGGCATGAATATGGGTTTTCTTCTGCTTGCCTTTAACCAAATTGCCAACAATGCCGGGATGTTACGTTATACTTCCGGCGGTAATTTTAAAATCCCCATGGTTATCCGCGGTCCGGGGGGTGTGGGGAGACAATTAGGTGCGGAACATTCCCAACGTTTAGAGGCCTATTTTCACGCGGTACCCGGCCTAAAAATTGTCGCTTGTTCCACTCCCTACAATGCCAAAGGTTTATTAAAATCGGCGATTAGAGATAATAACCCCGTGCTTTTCTTTGAACACGTTCTTCTCTATAATCTCAAGGAAAATTTACCTGATAGCGAGTATCTTTTACCCCTCGATAAGGCGGAAATCGTTCGCAAGGGAGAAGATATAACTATTCTCACCTATTCGCGGATGCGTCATCACTGTTTACAGGCATTAAAACAGTTAGAAAAAGATGGCTATGATCCAGAAATTATCGATTTAATTTCCCTGAAACCCTTTGATATGGAGACGATTGCCGCTTCGATTCGCAAGACTCATAGGGTGATTATCGTGGAAGAATGTATGAAAACGGCGGGAATTGCTTCTGAGTTAATTGCTTTAATTAACGAGCAGTTATTCGATGAATTAGATGCCCCTGTGTTAAGATTATCTTCCCAAGATATACCCACACCTTATAACGGTAATCTAGAAAGATTGACGATTATCCAACCTAATCAAATTGTCGAAGCTGTCCAAAAAATGGTCGGCGATCGCATTTAAAAAATTCTCCTTTTGATACTGAAGTTATGCAGAGACAAAATTGGTTATTGTTACTGATCATCGGCCTAGTTGTTGCCTCGATCTTTATCCTGATTAAGTTACCCCTACAATTAGGTTTAGACCTGCGCGGTGGTAGTCAATTAACCATTCAGGTTAAACCCACTGAAACCGTGACAACCATTCAACCTAATGATTTAAAAGCCGTACAAAATGTGATTGAAAATCGCGTTAATGCCCTCGGTGTTTCTGAATCATTAGTGCAGACTGTGGACAGTAAAAATCAGGTAATCGTGCAACTACCCGGTGTCACAGATCCCAAAGAAGCTGAGAGAAACTTAAATGTTCAGGCCCAATTAGAATTTCGTCAGCAAAAACAAGGTACAGAAGGAGAATTTCGGGCTGAATATTCAATTTTTCAACAAAAAAAAGTGGAATTAGCCGCCCTTAAAGCCGAGAATAAACCCGAAAATGCCGCTAAAATTGCCGAACTAGAACAATCTCTCCAGAAATCTAAAGAGGCAATTTTAAATTTATTTGAATCGGTGGACTTAACCGGAAAAAATCTGCAAAATGCCACTATTAGTTCCACCCAAGGCACTAACTGGGAAGTGGCCATTACTTTCGATTCGGAAGGGGGCAGTAAATTTGCCGAACTGACTAAAGCGATCGCAGGTACTGGTCGCAGTATTGGGATTTTCCTCGATAATGAATTAATTAGCGCCCCTGTGGTTGATGTGCAGTTTGCCCAAACGGGAATTACAGGAGGCCGGGCCGTGATTACCGGTAATTTTACCGCCGAAACTGCCAACGATCTAGCGATTCAATTGCGCGGTGGTTCTCTACCTTTCCCCGTTAAAGTGGAAGAAATTCGCACCGTCGGGGCAACTTTAGGCCAGGATAGCATCCGTCGCAGTATCTACGCTGGTTTAGTGGGTTTACTGTTAGTTTTAATCTTCATGGCGGTTTATTACCGTTTACCCGGTATTATTGCCGATGTTTCCCTGATTATCTATACTATTCTCTCTCTGGGGGCTTTTGCCTTAGTGGGAGTCACCATGACGTTACCCGGTATTGCTGGATTTATCCTCAGTATCGGCATGGCAGTTGATGCAAATGTACTAATTTTTGAGCGTACCCGGGAGGAATTAAGGGCCGGAAAATCCCTATTTCGGGCAGTAGAGTCGGGATTTTATCGGGCTTTTTCCAGTATTCTTGATAGTAATGTCACTACTTTAATCGCCTGTGCTGCCTTATTTTGGTTGGGTTCAGGATTAGTCAAAGGTTTTGCTTTAACTTTAGCCATTGGGGTAGCTGTGAGTATGTTTACCGCTTTAACCTGTAGTCGCACTCTCCTGTTAATCACCGTGTTAAACGTCCCCAGCGTCCGTCAAAAACCCGAACTTTTCTGCCCTAATTTACCGGCAAATCAGTAGGGTGGGTTAGGCGACGACAAGTTATGCTGTTAACCAATAATTTCATATTCGCCGTAACCCACCGATTGCCACTCCCTACTCCCCAAATTCCTTTTTCCTTTTTACTTTTTTACTTAATCGATATGGCATTTAACGTTACAAAACAGCGTAATTTTTGGTGGACAGTCTCGGCCTTGCTGACAATTGGTAGTATTTTGGCCATGGTGATTTCTTGGTTCACTATTCAAGCGCCTTTGCGACCGAGTTTAGATTTTGTTGGTGGTACGAGAATTCAGATAGAATTAGCCTGTGCCAAAAAGAATAACTGTGAGAAACCCTTAACTACTGCCGAAGTGCAAGTGATTTTAGACGAGGAGGGATTGGGTAACAGTAGTGTGCAGGTGTTGGATAAATATACTTTATCGGTGCGGACGAAAACCCTCGTAGAAGAACAGAGAACAAAATTACTCGACACCTTAAACCAGAAAATCGGTGCCTTTGACCCCGAAACCAGTCAAATCGATACGGTCGGTCCCACCATCGGTCAAGAATTATTTAGGTCGGGATTTTTAGCTTTATTAGTGTCATTTTTTGGCATTGCTGTCTATCTAAGCTTTCGTTTTCAACGGGATTACGCTTTTTTTGCCATTGTCGCCCTGCTGCACGACGTTTTGATCACTGTAGGGGTCTTTGCGGTTTTAGGCTTAATTGCGGGGGTAGAAGTGGATAGTTTATTTTTGGTTTCCCTCTTGACAATTGTGGGTTTTTCTGTTAATGACACAGTGGTAATTTATGATCGCGTCCGGGAAAATTTTGTCAATACCCCCGAATTATCCGTGGATGAAATTGTCGATAATGCGGTGAGTCAAACCCTAAGTCGTTCAATTAATACCACCCTGACCACTTTATTGCCTCTGGTGGCGATTTTTCTCTTTGGTGGCAGTACCTTAAAATATTTCGCCCTAGCTTTAATTATTGGCTTTGTAGCGGGGGCCTATTCGAGTATTTTTATCGCTAGTACCCTACTAGCTTGGTGGCGCGGTCGTTCCCATCGAAGCAAGGCTGTGCAAGCTTAAAAATGGCTTTTAGTTGTCAGCTAAATTTTTTGGCCAATTTCGTCAAATATCGGTTTTAATATATTTGCCTCGTTCTTCAACCTCGGACTTTAAATGATCAGCTTTCCTTCGTCAAGCTTTCCAGTTGATGCACTTCATTTTTTATTGGCATTTCGCTTTTCCCAGTGACGATATTGATTAACTAATCTAGCCCTGTTGATATGTGGATATAGTATCATAAAAATCAATAAAAAACTTGTCAAAGCTAATGCTAATAGGACATAAGGATTAAACCATCCAACCACTGAACCAGCACCAATAGCAATACCTAATCCTATCGTTAACAGGATAAAGATGTAGCCTTTGTCAATTTGCTTATTCTTGAATTTTGATTCTGTTGAATAAAGCAATATACTTGTAATTGAAGCGATAATAGTACCTTTGGCGAATCCTATAGCTCCTTCATCAAAATTAGACGCTGCTACAATCATAACTAAAGTATAAAGTTCTCCTAGTAACCCTCCTATAAATGGAAATATACCTACCTCCAGAAAAAGCCAGCCGAATGTTAGTAATACAAGAATTATTACATGACGATAACCCACAAGCAAGTAAATCCATAAAGGAATTTCTTGGTTACTGATGAAAACCATAAAAGACACAATAACAACGATAATAACGATAATATAAGTTAACCAAAAGACAAAATACGATAGAAATGGCAAGAAAAATAATTTTGATTTCCAAGTTTTAAATAATGGCAAGAAGGCTCCAATACTACCTGATGTAAAAGCAATAGCATAAATGTTAATTACATCTATGTCAGATTTGAATGGAATCAATAATTCTTCAGATGTAATAGTTTTCAGAATGTCATTCGCAAGTGGAACTTTTACACAAAATACAAACCAAAGTAACACTGAAGCTAAAAGTAAATAAGGAGGATGTTTTACTTTTTCAATAGGTAGAGGAGCAGTATTAACAATAAGCTTTAACTTCTTAGATTTTTGGTCAGTATTACTGATTAAAATAAGCTCACGTTCATATATTTTATCTGCCATCAAATGGCTAGTATCAACAGTAACACTAAATTCATGATGATTTCCTTCAAAAGCATCAGGTGTAATTGTAATCCAAGGATGACTATTTCTTGAATCAACGTCATTTTCATGAGATCCAATTGACCACTCTCCTTGTAAAATAGTGTCAGGGATTTCATTAATTACTGTAATGGATGACGTAATATTCTCATTTATTTCGTTGGCGGTTAACTCTAATTCTGATGCACTAAGCTGGACTATTGGAGAGCGAATTAAGTAGAGTGGTTTCAATGCTTCTAATGCTTCTTGAGCATTTTGAAAGCGTTTTTTCACGTTTCGCTCTACCATTTTTTCTAGCCAGCTAATAAACTGTAAACTCAATTTGGGAACGAGATGTTTAAAGCGAATTTTGCAGTCATTATATTGATCTTGTAATTCACTAATTTTATCAGACGTTATGCCCGTTACTAAGCAAATTAAAGTTAAGCCTAATCCATATAAATCAGAGGCTTTTGTTAATCTTTTTCTTAAAAATTGCTCCGGTGCTATAAAAATGGGCGTACCTGCAAAAATACTGCTATTATTTACCTCTCTATTGCCCATCTCTGCCAAGCCAAAATCAATCAAATAAACTTTTAATTGATCATCTAGCAAAATATTATCTGGTTTAATATCTCGATGATAAATTGGTTCAGGGTATCCTGTTTTGTCCTGTAAATAAATTAATATATTTAACAATTGTATAGCTATTTTTTTGATTTGTTCTGGATTATAACTACGAGGATTAGATAGGGGTTGAGCATTTTTAAATTCTTGGACTAAACACAATCCATTCCCTGAGTCAAAATGGTCGAGATAACGAGGAATTTGTGGATGATTTAATTGTTTTAAAACATCAATCTCTCGCTCAATTGCCCTATATTCTGTCCAATTTGCGTTGGAAGTACAAAATCTAAATTGTTTGATAACAACGGGAGTCTGAGTGCTAGTCATTATAGCTTGGTAGGTAATTCTTCCTCCTAAACTATTTATTCCTAACTCTCTGACAACTTGATAGCCATAGTCCTGAAAATTCGGCAAGTTGGTATGATAATAGTTGTTTTCCATAGCTTGATGACCTCTTGGTTATTGGTGTTAAGTTTAGTACATATTGTTGCTGTATTTAGTGATTATTCGAGTATAATAAATAGGCGGAAATAGCAATAGTATTAACAAAGGAATACCAGTCATTAGCAAAGTTGTTAGAATATAAACATTATGCCAACCAATTTGTGAGCCAATACCTGAAGCAATAGCAAATCCAATTGTTAGATATAAATATAGAAGAATTACTATTTTGTTGGTGTAACCTTTTTTTGCAAAGCTGAGATTAACCATTGGAAGTAAGAAAAATTTTGATATTTTTGATATTAAAGGTGACAAATGAAAGGATAGAAAAAACATAAAAGCAGGAAATGAAAATCCCAACAATATTACAATTATAAGAAATAGAAGAAAACCATAGCCAAAAAACAACCCTTGTGCGGGTTTACAATACTCATCAAGTGACTTAAAAAAGTTAATCATAAGCTCAGGCAATATAAAATAGCTGGAACAACCGACTATCCCACTTATCATCCCACTTGCCCATATATTATCTTCTTTATGGCTGTCATTAGAATTTTGATTAGTATTTTTGTCGGTTTTTTTATACGAAGAAATAGCCACACATATACAGGCTATAAAACCAAGAATTTGAAGAAATAAAACTTCTGGAAATATGGGAGTATAGCAAATAGTATCAAATACTAAAGGGATACGAGAAAAAGCCCTCAATAAATTTAGTATATTTATCATCAAATAAGGCAAGAATAATACTATTATAGTTCCCAATGTTCCTGCTATCCACATTATTAAACTGAGACTAATTACCACCAGACAATAATCCATTCCAAGAACGGCTAATGCTGCTAAAATTGTAATGCTCAACTGAAGGATAAGATTGTCCTGTATCCAAACAAATTTAGAGCCAATTGTAAAAATAAGATAGATTCCAGCTAAAAGTAAATAGGGAGGTAATATAGGCCTTGGCAGTGGGGCAGTTTTGATACTAATATTAAATGGTGTATTATTTTGACGAGCATTGCTTTCAAAAATAATTTCACGCTGATAAACCTTATTAGCGGTTAACTTACTGGTATCTATTGTCAAAGTACATGAGGTTTGATTACTCTTAAACCTTTTCGGATAAATAGTTAACCAATCATGACGATTAATGCGGTGAGATTCATTTTGCCGATAAGATATAATCGAACCTTCTAAAACTGTCTCAGGAATTGGATTATTAATTTTAATATTTTTTCTTATTTTTTCTCCTAAGTGCCCAGCTTCACAGGTAAAACTACTTTGACTCAAGTGAAGCTCGGGAATCCGAATTAACTCCAAGGGAAGAAGCGCATTTAAAGCTTCTTGTGCGTTAGGAAATCTTTGATCTGGGTTAAGTCTTACAAGCTTATCTAGCCACTCAATAAAAGAGAAAGCTAGATGAGAGACACGAGTTTTAAAATTTATCTGAAAATTATAATCTACTATATCCACAAAATCTTTAGATTGAATCTTGCACAACAGACAAATTAAGGTAGCACCTAATCCATATAAATCCGTTGCTTCGGTGAGAGGAAGATTATTTACTTGTTCAGGAGACATAAAACCAGGAGTTCCTAAAGCAATACTGCTTAATGCCGTTGCCTCTCCTTCTCCAATTTTGGCAAATCCAAAATCAATTAAATAGACATTTAAGTTATCGTCAACTAGGATATTTTCGGGCTTAATATCTCGATGAATAATCGGAGGAAGTAAACTCTGAAGATAGACAAGAATCTCTAAAAGTTGAATAGCAACACTTTTAATCTCTTCTGGTGTAAAATCATTATTTTCTGATAGAGTTTGTGCATCAATAAATTCTTGGACGATACAAAAACTAGCAAATTCAGTCTTGAAGTCATCTAAATAACTAGGAATTTTCGGATGATGGAAACTCCGCAAAGTTTGAATCTCCCTCTCAATTTGTCTCTCTCCATCAAGAGTGCTACTTCCTCCTACCCACTGAAATTGCTTAATCACCACAATTTGCCGAGTATTAATACTTAATGCTTTGTATGATACTCTGCCAGCAGAAGGGTTGCGACCAAGTTGCTCAATCACTTGGTAGCCATGCGCGGTAAAGTCAGGATACTGCGGTTCAGACATAAGGTGAATAATAACTCTACTTTAAGAACTTTAGCTCAATCATAACTAATAGATCAGTGGATTTATGACACTTGCCCCTAAGTACAGTTGGCTAAAACCCCGCGCACTTGTCGAGAATGCCTCTACTTTCTCAGGAGAAATTCTGTCTAAGCAAGTAATCTCGGTGAACCAAGAATCCCCAAGACTTTAGGCTGGGGAGTGTTAAAAAATTGTTATGGCTAGGGGAGCTTTAAGATTGCTTCGAGGGCTTTGGTGATACAATGAGCCGTTAACTAGCTATCTCTCGGTGGCATGGAGAGCCAAATTGTCAGGAGGTCGAAGCGTGAAAACTCGGTTGCGTTGGTTTTGGGTGGCTTTAGGGGCATTTCTTGCCATTATTGGCGAGGAATTCTTGAGAAAGCTGCTGGCACTCTCTCTCTGTGGCGTTTTTCTGTTGAGTTACTGTCTGCCTGATGCTAAATATAGCGCTTCTGTCGTGGCTCAAACTCCACAACCGGCTATTGGGCAATCTCAAACAGAGCAGAAAATTGAGGCTCTTCGGGAATTGTTATGCAAATAATTAACTTTAAATAAAATTCGATGAGAGCAACTACGCTCAAAAGTAGCTGAAATTCATACAGGAAAGGACTTAAGGCACAAATAGGTTAATACCAAAAGATAGACAATTGAGTTAAGATTTGATATAATAGCCAAAAACGAGATTATTTT
>NZ_JADBVM010000236.1:0-3182 GCF_020244875.1 Microcystis sp. M44BS1 | reverse complement strand
GCAGGAAAGTTCCCGCAAGTGGTTTAATCGGCGAATGTTTACTTATTTTGCTCGCTTTCATGAGAAATTTGTCTTACCGATTTATCCGATTGTAATTTTTTCTTATTCAAAGCCAAAAAGAGAAGCGATTAGTCAATATGTGGTCGATTTTCCTGATTTAAAAGTCTTAGAATTTAACTATCAAGTAGTGCAGTTAAATCGATTAAATTGGCGAGATTTTCTCAATCAGCCGAATCCGGTTGCTTCAGCTTTGATGGCGAAGATGAACATTGCAGAGAAAGAGCGAGCCAAGGTAAAAGCGGAATGTCTGCGCTTGTTAATTACTTTAAGGTTAAATCCAGCGAAAATGCAATTAATTTCTGGATTTATTGATACTTATCTCAATCTAAATCCAGTGGAAGAGATACAATTTCAAGAAGAGATTAGCACATTTAGTCAACCCGTACAGGAGGGAGTTATGCAAATTACCACCAGTTGGATGCGTCAAGGTATTGAACTAGGTATCGAACAAGGTATCGAACGGGGTATTGAACAAGGTATCGAACGGGGTATTGAACAAGGTATCGAACGGGGTATTGAACAAGGTATCGAACGGGGTATTGAACAAGGTATCGAACAAGGTATTGAACAAGGTATTGAACGGGAAAAAACATTGATTCTTCGTCAACTTAAACGCAAGTTAGGGGAGATTAATCCTTCATTAGAAACTAATATCATGGAGTTAAGTATTGATGATGTTGAAGTATTAGGAGAAGCTTTATTCGATTTCTCTACGGTTGAAGATTTAATCAATTGGTTGAATACTTTAACTGCCTAGCTTTGACGTTAGGGATCGCATCTTCGCCATGACAAGGGGTAAGATTGCTTCGGAGAGGGAATTTCAGTTAACAGTTAACAGTTAGAAGTGAGGTCTGTCAAAGGGAATTGACAGACCGCAAAACATAGGATAGCATTTGTATAATTCTTATCAAAATACGGAGAAAATATGACTCTAGTTATTTCCCAAGAAGTGATTAAAGCAAGTGGTTTATCAGAGGATGAACTGTTGATGGAAATTGTTGTTATGTTATTCCAACAAGATAAGATTAGCTTAGGAAAAGCAAGTGAGTTATTAGGTATTAATCAAATCAAGTTTCAACGGCTGCTTTCTGAACGAGGAATTTGTATTCACTATGATGTTGCTGAGTTTCAGGAAGATATTAAGCATTTAAAAGAGAAAGGTTGGCTATGATTATTATTAGCGATACTTCTCCTCTCAGCAGTCTTGCTCTTGTTGGTTATCTGTCAATCTTAAAAGATATTTATACTAATGTTGTTATTCCCCAAGCAGTTGCCAATGAATTAGCCAATTTAACTGAGGAAGATATCCGCATTAAAGCGATAATTTCTCTGAACTGGATACAGGTTAAACAAGCCGCTAATTTGGAACTTGTGGCTTGTTTGAGCAATGACTATAATTTAGATATTGGCGAAGCAGAAGCAATCGCTCTTGCCTTAGAATTAAAAGCAGATGAATTGTTAATTGATGAGCGTCTTGGACGGAGGGAGGCTGTGCGTTTGGGGCTGTCAATTACGGGGGTTCTAGGAGTTCTTTTAATCGCTAAAAATAGAGGATTGATTGCTAAGGTTCAACCCATAATCGATGCTCTAATACTCCAAGCAAATTTTCGCATCAGTCGTCAACTTTATCAGGAGGTTTTGCAAACGGCAAATGAATTAGATTAAGTTGTGATTTTAGAAAACGGGTTTCTTCGAGAAACTATTTAGAAAACCCGTTTTCTTGTATTTAGAAAACGGGTTTCTTCGAGAAACTATCTAGAAAACGGGTTCCTTTGAGAAACCCGTTTTCTTGTTCCTTTGAGAAACTATCTAGAAAACCCGTTTTCTTTGAGAAACCCGTTTTCTTGTATAAATGTTAATTTATGTTACAGGTTCTTGAAAAATTCGCGCTTGTTGGGCTAAAACTATTAGCAATAAACTTTTGCAGTTAACGTCATGACTTCTACCCTGTTGCCGAGCCTTCCTTCTGTGTATGATGTTTTGTTCGATTTTGCTCAATCTGATGGTTTTTGGGCGAATTTAGAAACCGCTTTTGGCACAAGTTATGATGTGGTTAAGGCGACGCAATTACGACAACAGTGGCAAAGTCGAAATTTTGGTCAACTTCCCCCGATTGAGGTACTCAGTGATGAGGTTTTAGGGACGGCGAATGGTGCATATTCCAGCAGTACCAATAAGATTTATCTATCAGCATCTTTTTTAAATACGGCCTCGTCAGCAGCGATAGTTAATGTAATTTTAGAAGAAATTGGGCATTATGTGGATGCTCAAATTAATCCGGTGGATAGTGCCGGAGATGAGGGGGCAATTTTTGCAGAGTTGGTTCAAGAGGTTAATCTGTCTGAGTCCCAGTTGGCTTTATTACGGGGAGAGGATGATTCGAGGGTAATAACGATTGACGGGATAGAGACCGAGATGGAAATGGCTATTGCTGACCCTGGAAATACCCTAGCAGAAGCTCTAGACCTGGGAACCCTCAGTTATAGTCTGACTCCCCCTCTAGCACCTCCAGTCCTACAAGAATATTTAGACTCAGTGGGAGGGGATGATAGTGATGATTACTTCAAATTCAGCTTAGATGCGACACGGAATGTCGAATTTGATTTAAACTTACCCAGTGGTCTCAGTATTGAGGTTTTAGACAGTAGTGGCAACATTCTTGAGAGTGCCAGTAATGCCAATTCCTACAGCAGTTATTTTTCCTTCAAAGAAAACTTGGACGCAGGGACTTACTATCTCCATTTATCGAGCAGTAATAGTGCCGCAACAGTTTATGACTTCGATTTAGTGGTAGCACCGCAGGATAATGGTGGAGAATCGGGGGAATCGGTCAATGTGGGAACGTTAACAGCCACACCCATTGTTAAGACAGATTATCTGTATAATAGCCCTAACTATGATCAGGATTACTATCAATTTACCCTGAGTGAAAACAGCACGGTTACTTTTGAGTTAACCGATGATAGCAATGCTTATACCTATCTATATTTGTATAGCGGAACGAATAGTTATGGCTCTTCCATTGCGAGTCTGTATAATGGGAGTAATGAAACAACAAAGACCTTAGAAAGGACTCTGGCGGCTGGGGTTTATACATTTTACTTATATGGCTCTGGAAGCTC
>NZ_JADBVM010000235.1:0-27847 GCF_020244875.1 Microcystis sp. M44BS1 | reverse complement strand
TTTAGCGGATGCTGATGGAATAGAAACCCTAAATTATCAATGGCAACAATCAACGGATGGGACAAATTGGACTAATATTAGTGGTGCTACTAATACAACTAGCTTAACTTTGGGATATGAGCAAGTTGGGAAGTATGTACGAGTACAAGTTAGTTATACTGATGGCAAAGGGACTTTAGAAACCGTTAATAGTGACTCTACCATTCCAGTTATTAACATAAACGATACTCCTACAGGCAGTGTAAATATTACCGGGATAACTCAAGATAACCAAACCCTAACCGCTAGTAATAATTTAGCGGATGCTGATGGTTTAGGAACCCTAAATTATCAATGGCAACAATCTTCTGATGGCACAAATTGGACGAATATTAGTAGTGCCACTAATGCTAACTTGATTCTTGCTAAAGCTCAAGTGGGCCAACAAGTACGAGTACAAGTTAGTTATACTGATGGCTATGGGACTCTAGAAACCGTTAATAGTCTGCCTACCAGTGTCATCACTCATCCGAATAATGCGCCTACAGGTAGTCTAACTCTTACGGGTACAGGAACAGAAGATCAAACCTTAAGCGCTACTAATACCCTAGCAGATGCTGATGGTTTAGGAATCCTAACTTATCAATGGCAACAATCTTCTGATGGTACAAATTGGACGGTTATATCCACTCATTTTGGCTCTTTGGAGTCCTTAACTTTAGGAGATAACCAAGTTGGTAAATATGTAAGATTACAAGTTAGTTATACTGATGGTTATGGAGTTGTAGAAACGGTTAATAGCAGTCCTACCAGTATAGTCGCTAATGTTAATGATGCTCCTACAGGTAGCATAGATATTGCAGGAAGATCCCAAATATTTAACACCCTAACCGCTACTAACACCCTAGCGGATGCTGAGGGTTTAGGAACCCTAACTTATCAATGGCAACAATCTTCTGATGTAACCAATTGGACAAATATTAGTGGTGCTAACAATACGACCTTAACACTAGGAGAAGCTCAACTTGGGAAATATGTAAGGCTACAAATTAACTATACTGATGGTTACGGTACCCCAGAAACCGTTAATAGTGGTTTTGTCGGTAAAGTCTTTAATGTTAATAGCACCCCTACAGGCAGTGTTACTGTTACAGGAACATCTCGTATATACAACACCCTAACCATGAGCAATAATTTAGCAGATGTTGATGTTTTAGGGGTATTAAATTATCAATGGCAACAATCTTCTAATGGCACAACTTGGACAAATATTAATGGTGCCACCGATAACATCCTCACTCTGGGAGGGGATCAACTTGGGAAATATGTACGGGGAAAGGTTAGCTACACTGATGGCAATGGTGTCCTAGAAACGGTTTATAGCAATCCTAGCAGTGCAGTTGATACCAGTATCTTTAACTTTAATATTAATCCAACTGCTGATCTTATTGTCAACAATAGCCGTTACTACGAGGAATGGTGGTCTATAGACCACATAGACACAACTCAAAGCTCAATATACGGATCGTGGGCGAGTTTATCTACTCAATCATACGCTAACTACACCAATAAGTTTTTTGTAACCTACACTCAGCTTTATGACCGGTACGGAAATCCCGATGGTTATCAGGCTACCTATCCAGCAGCAGTTCATGGATTACCCGATGATGGATTTTTCCCTGCAAATACTTATCATCCAGAGATTCAACTAGGGTATAACAATGCTGATGATGGCAACAATGCAGTTCTCCTCAATGGACTACAGAATTCTACAGTTAATCTTCCCACCAATCAATATGGTCAATATAGTTCAATTCATCTAGCTGTCACCTCAGCGCAGGGTACTAATTTCTCCCTAACCTTACATTACACCGATGGAACTAGCGAAACAACGGGTAACTACTCTATTTCCAACTGGCAGACTCCAATTACCCAATCAAAGGATCTCTATTATCTCGACACCGGCTTACAACCAGCTCGACCAGATGGGAATGATCGTGCTACCGTTGATTATTCTTATAATAATCCATTGAGATGGACTAATTACCCTACCGTTTCCTTGTTTGGGGTAAGAGTTTGGGTAAACAGTGCCAAGACGCTACAGAGTTTTGATGTACACAACAATATAGAAAACTCGGCCTTAGCGGTTTTGGGAACAACAGGGATATTAAATACATCCCCCTCTGGCAAAGTAACCCTTGAGGGTGTACCCAGAACTACCCAAATCTTAACCGCTACTAATAATTTAGCCGATGCCGATAATGGACTAGGAGCATTAAATTATCAATGGCAACAATCCACTGATAGCATCAATTGGACGAATATTAATGGTGCTACCAATAGTACCCTAACTTTGACCGAGGCTTACCTTAACCAACAAATACGGGTAAAAGTTACCTATACTGATGGTACTGGTACTTTAGAAACGGTTTATAGTGATCCTACACAAAAAGTTCTCGCCCTTAATAATTTTCCTACTGGCAGCGTCACGATTACCGGGACAGTCACAGAAGACCAAACCCTAACCGCTACTAATACCCTAGCGGATGCTGATGGACTAGGAACCCTTAATTATCAATGGCAACAATCCACTGATAGTATAAATTGGACAAATATTACTAATGCCACCAATAGTACCTTAACGCTTTCAGATGCTCAAGTTAACCAACAAGTACGGGTAAAAGTTACCTATACTGATGGCAAGGGTAATCTAGAAACGGTTTATAGTAGTTCTACCAGTGCCGTTACTAATATTAATGATGCTCCTACCGGGAGTGTAACCCTTACCGGGACTGCCACAGAAGACCAAACCCTAACCGCTACGAATACCCTAGCAGATGATGATGGACTAGGAACCCTCAATTATCAATGGCAACAGTCCACTGATGGCACAAATTGGACAAATATTACTAATGCCACCAATAGTACCTTAACGCTTTCGGATGCTCAAATTGATCAGTTTGTGCGGGTACGGGTTAGCTATACTGATGGCCATGGTACGCTAGAAACTGTTAATAGTAGTGCTACTGATGCCGTTACTAATGTTAATGATGCTCCTACCGGGAGTGTAACCCTTACCGGAACCGCCACAGAAAAACAAACCCTAACCGCCACGAATACCCTAGCGGATGCTGATGGACTAGGAACCCTCAGTTATCAATGGCAACAGTCAACCAATGGCGTAACTTGGTCAAATATTAGTGGTGCTACCAATACAACCTTAATTCTTTCCGGCTCTCAAGTTGGGAAAAAAGTACGAGTTCGGGTGAGCTATACTGATGGCTATGGTACGCTAGAAACCGCCTATAGTAGTGCTACCAATACGGTTACTAATGTTAATGATGCTCCTACTGGGAGTGTAACCCTTACCGGTACAGCTACAGAAGACCAAACCCTAACCGCTACTAATAATTTAGCCGATGCTGATGGACTAGGAACCCTCAGTTATCAATGGCAACAATCTTTTAATGGGACAACTTGGACGAATATTAGTGGTGCTACCCATAGTAGCTTAACTCTTTCGGATGCTCAAGTGGGTCAGTTTGTGCGGGTACAGGTTAGCTATACCGATGGTTATGGTAATCTAGAAACCGTTAATAGTAGTGCTACCAGTGCCGTTACTAATGTTAATGATGCTCCTACAGGTAATGTAACGATTACTGGAACGGCGACAGAAGACCAAACCTTAACCGCTACCAATACCTTAGCGGATGTTGATGGTTTAGGAACCCTTAACTATCAATGGCAACAGTCAACGGATGGGACAAATTGGACCAATATTAACGATGCTGTTAATCCTACCTTAACTTTGGCAGATGCTCAAGTTGGAAAATATATACAAGTACGAGTTCAGTACGTCGATGGTCATGGTACTTTAGAAACGGCGAATAGTAACATAACCAGCCTAGTCACTAATATTAACGACCTCCCTACAGGTAGCGTCACTATTACCGGGGCAACCATCAAAAATCAAACCTTAACCGCTAATAATACCTTAGCGGATGCTGATGGACTAGGAACCCTCAATTATCAATGGCAAGAGTCCACCAATGGCACAACATGGACAAATATTAACGGTGCTACCAATCCTAGCTTAATTCTGGGAGAGGCACAACTTGATAAATATGTCCGGGTACGGGTTAACTATATCGATGGCTATGGTACTCCAGAAACAGTTTACAGTAATAGCACCGGTCAAGTGGCTGATGTTAATCGTCCCCCTACAGGGAGTGTTACTATCAGTGGAATCGTTGAAGAAGACCAAACCTTAACCGCTAATCATACCTTAGCCGATGCTGATGGACTAGGAACCCTCAATTATCAATGGCAAGAGTCAACGGATGGCACAATTTGGACAAATATTAGTGGTGCCACTAATACTAGCTTCACTCTAGGAGACGCTCAACCCGGAAAATATATCCGAACACAAGTTAGCTATATTGATGGACGAGGATTCTCTGAAATCGTTTATAGTCTGCCTACTGATGCAGTGGCTAATATTAACGATCTTCCCACAGGTACCATTACTATCAATGGAATCGTTACAGAAGACCAAACCCTAACCGCTACTGATACTCTAGCGGATGCTGATGGACTTGGAGAGTTCACTTATCAATGGCAACAGTCCACCAATGGCACAACTTGGATCAATATTAACGGTGCTAACAATAGTAGCTTAACCTTGGGAGATGCTCAAGTCGGGAAATATGTACGGGTACAGGTTAGTTATACCGATGGTAATGGCACTCTAGAAACCGTTAACAGTACCCCCACTGCTAAGGTAGTCAACGTTAATGATTCTCCCACAGGCGGTATCACAATCAATGGCATCGCCACACAAAACCAAATCCTAACCCTTACCAATACCTTAGCCGATGCCGATGGACTAGGAACCTTGAATTATCAATGGCAACAGTCAACCGATGGCACAACATGGACTAATATTAGTGGTGCTACGAACACTAGCTTAACTTTGGGAGATGCTCAAGTTAATCAGTTTGTGCGGGTAAAAGTCAGTTATACCGATGGAAACGGGACTTTAGAAACGGTTAATAGTCTGCCAACCAGTAAAGTTGCCTATTTTAATCATGCTCCTACAGGGAGTGTCACTATTACGGGAACAGTCAGAGAAGACCAAACCCTAAACACCGTTAATATCTTAGAAGATGTGGATGGTTTAGGAACCTTTAACTATCAATGGCAACAGTCAACGGATGGCACAAATTGGAGCAATATTAATGGTGCTACTAATACTAGCTTAATTCTGGGAGATGCTCAGGTTGCTAAACAGATACGGGTACAAGTTAGCTATACGGATGGTCATGGTACTCTAGAAACCGTTAATAGTAATGCTACCACTGCGGTGACCAATATTAATGATGCTCCTACAGGTAGTGTCACTATTATTGGTACTGCTACAGAAGATCAAACCCTAACCGCTAATAATACCCTAGCGGATGCTGATGGGTTAGGAACTTTTAACTATCAATGGCAACAGTCAACCAATGGCACAACTTGGACCAATATTAGTAGTGCCACCAATACCAGCTTAACTCTGGGTGATGCTCTGGTCGGGAAATATGTACGGCTACAGGCTAGTTATACTGATGGCAATGGTACTCTAGAGACCGTTAATAGTAGCTCTACAGCTAAAATAGCTAATATTAATGATACCCCTACGGGTAGTGTCACTCTTACTGGTACTGTCACAGAAGATCAAACCTTAACCGCTACTAATACCCTAGCTGATATTGATGGGTTAGGAACCCTCAAATATCAATGGCAACAAACCACTGATGGTACAACTTGGACTAATATTAGTGGTGCTACCAATACCAGCTTAACTCTGGGTGATGCTCAAGTTGGGAAATATGTACGGCTACAGGTTAGTTATACGGATGGCAATGGTACTCTAGAAACCGTTAATAGTAGCCCTACGGCTCAAGTCGCTAATGTGAATGATACCCCTACAGGTAGTGTCACTCTTACCGGAACAGCCGTCACTAATCAAACCCTAACCGCTACTAATACCCTAGCGGATGCTGATGGACTAGGAACTCTCAGTTATCAATGGCAACAGACCACTGATGGCACAACTTGGACGGATATAGATGGTGCTACTAATAATAGTTTGTTGCTGACAGATGCTTTTGCCGGTAACAAAGTACGGGTAGGGGTTAGCTACACTGATGGCAATGGTACCTCAGAAAAGGTTTATAGTAGCACCACTAACGCCATCTATAATCCTCTAATCCAAGTCACTCAATCAACCGATGATGGTTTAGGAACAACCGAAGGAACGCTTAGTTGGGCCATTAAAACCGCTAACACCCGCAAAGGTTTCGATATTATCTCCCTGCAAACGAATGTCCGCCTTAATTTTGGGGAATCACTCAAGCGGATGGTACCGTTAATTGATAGCGATATTACTTTTGAGGGCGGTAACTATACTATTAGCGGGGACAATAATAATAATAATACAGTCGATGCCTCAGATCGTCCCATATTTTTCGTTAAATCGGGGAATGTCACCTTTAAGAATCTTACCCTTCGAGGAGGAGTCGCTAACCCCGGTAACGGTGGGGCTGGGATGGGAGGCGCTATGTTCATCTATGGCGGGAATGTCGCCATCAATCAAGTCTCTTTTACCAATAATCAAGCCCTCGGAAGTTCTCTTGGTAAAGGGGGAGGCAACTTGGGATTAACAGGGACCAATGGCAGCAATCAACCAGATGGGGTTAAGCACCCGGACCCAACGCTGCTTTTTGATGTTGGGCGTTTTGGTGGCAATGGGGACTTTGGCGGCAATGGGGGCAATGGTAGCAATTTCAACAAGGACTTTGGTGGCTATGGGGGTGATGGTGGCTATGGGGGTGCTGGTGGCAATGGGGGCAATAATAGTGCTCAGGGCAACGATTTTTTGGGGTATGGTGGTGCAGGTGGCAATGGGGGCTTTGGCGGTGCAGGTGGCAATGGGGGTAATGGGAGAGCGCGTGGCGGTTCTGGCTTTGGTGGCTATGGCGCTGCTGCTGGTAAGGCGGGCAGTGGTACAGTCATCCCTTCCACAAGACAGGGTACCGGTGGCTATGGCGCAACTGGTACTGCCAGTGCTGGTATGGGTGGGGCGATTTTTATTTATGGTGGCAATCTTGAGATTCAAAACTCCAGTTTTACTGATAATGCAGCCAAGGGAACTGAGGGTTCTTCAGGATTCGGGGGCGCTATCTATAATTATAATACGCGCACTTATGTTAATATCTCATCTAATACCACCTTCACCAATAACTTTGCCTCTAGCGGTGGCACCGGTCAAAATGCCATTGGCGATAATATTAATACCCAAGCTGTTAATGGTTGGACAAAAGTGATCGCAAACACCCAAACCAGTGCGTTACCAGCTAATTTAGTGACTCTGAGTGCCGAGAATAGCCCCATAGTCATTCAAAATGAACCCACTCCGGCTAATCTTGTCCTCGAAGATAGTGGCATAGATTACAGTAGCTACAAGCTAGAAAACTTCAATTTCTCAACTCTTTCCCCATCAGTCCAAGAGACTATCAAAACCGCTTTTGGTTTGTCTCCTACCCTTGATCTGAGAACCTTTGATCCGGTGGTAGCGGCGGCGAATGGAGATCCCGACGGTGTAACCCTACTTAGCAAATTATTTGCTATTCAAACCGCAATTACTCAAATGGCAGCAGCTTTACAGGGCACCTTACCCGATCAATCTTCTAGCGCCTTACAAACTGCTGTTATACAATCAATACAGCAACAAATCCTAGATAAAGCGAGTTTAGGTCAAACCATTGACTTTAGTGATACCAGTGAACTGAGTACCATTCTCACTAACTCTATCGCCGATTTACAAGCTCAAGAACCTACCCTTAATGTACAAGCTGTCACCGACAACCAAACCCAACTCCTTGAAGTAATGGCGGCGAGTAACCAACAGATTCTTGATGCTACCAATAGCATGACACCTCAAGAAGCCGTTGCCCAAATCTATAAAGCTCGTCAAGTTGCCATCAATAATGTAGCAAGTGATCTTAAAGACGCAACCGCCGGCACTCAAACCCTAACCGATGTGGTTAACCAAAATACCGGAACTAACCTGACTACCCAAGTTCAAGCGGCTGTTGCTCCCATTAACCCGGCTGCCGCTAACGATGACTTCACCCGCACAGAAAACCAAACCCTAACCGGTAACGTCTTTAGTAACAATGGACGGGGTGCAGATATAGACTTTAACTCATCCCCCTTGACAATTATCGCAGTTGATGGTAAGTCAGAGGCGATCGGTCAACAAATTACCTTAATATCAGGGGCCCTAGTCACCCTCAATAGTGATGGTACCTTTAACTATGACCCCAATGGCCAATTTAAGGGATTAGGCACCGGTCAAACGGGGACAGATAGCTTTACCTATCAAATCCGTAATAATAATAACCTCACTGATACAGGCACCGTTACCATTACCCTTACCGGAGAAAATGACGCACCTACTACCGTCGCCTTAACAGATCGCGGTTTCACCCAAAATAGCCCCATTGACACCAGTTTAGCTAACCTGAGCAATAATGACTCCGATACCAATGACGCGACTACCTATACCCTAGTCACCGGAACCGGTAGCACCGATAACGGACGCTTCCAAGTGGTCAACAACCAGTTACAATTCAAAACTTGGTTAGACTTTGATAATGGCCGTCGTTATAATGTCAGGGTAAAAACCACAGACTCCCAAGGCGCAACCACCGAAACCCCCTTAGAAGTGCATAGCTATTTCCAAAACCGAGATATTAACATCTCGCTTAACAATTTACAAAGCGGTGTCAGTAACTTAACCCTTGACTCTGTAGGCAATGCGGTCAATGGTACTGTGAGCATGGCTAATAATCAAGTCCTCTTTACGCCTACCCCCGGCTTCTTAGGGATGGCAACCTTTGACTACACTGTAATTGATAGTAACCAACAAGTCCTAACCCATACCGCTAACCTTGCTATTATGCCTTTTGCCGGTAAACAAACCATTGACACCATCACCGGTACCAGTGCGGATGATGTTATTGTTGGCTTACAGGGAAAAGATAACCTCACTGGAGGAGGAGGAAGCGATCGCTTTGTTTATACCAGTATTACCGATGCCGGAGATACTATCAATGACTTTGGCACTGGGGATAAAATTGACCTAGGGGCAGTCTTGGATAATATTGGTTATTTAGGAAGTAGTCCCATCAGTGATCAATATGTCCGTTTCTTGGCCCAAGGAAGTAATACCCTTCTGCAAATTGACCCTGATGGAGTTGGTTCTGCAAGACCGATAAGTTTTATTCTCGTTAGAGGAGTGGATATTACTACGCTGAATAACAATAATAACTTCATTTTCTAAGTTGCGTGGTGTGGGCGCTATGGGAGGCAGGTACGGGGGGTCCCGTACCTGCCCCGACCAATTACAATTTAAGACAAATAACCTCAGAGTATAAGTTATGACCTTTATACCCACTATTGATCCAGATATTGAATACCCCGATAGTGACGGTAAACCCATGGCCGATAATACCGAACAATATGAATGGATCGTTAAAATTAAAGAAAACCTAGAAATACTATTTGCTCATTCCCCTGATGTTTTTATTGCGGGAGATCTCTTATGGTATCCCGTCCAAGATAAAAAAATTACTGGACCGGTTGCTCCTGATGTTATGGTGGTATTTGGTAGGCCGAAAGGAAGACGAGGCTCTTATAAACAATGGGAAGAAGATAATATTAGTCCTCAAGTGGTTTTTGAAATTCTCTCCCCTTCTAACAGTTTAGAAGAAATGGAACGAAAATTACTCTTTTATCAACGTTATGGAGTGGAAGAATATTATCTTTATGATCCTGAGTCTAATCATTTACAAGGATGGTGGAGACGGGAAGGACTATTAAACTCTATTCCAGAGATGAAAGGATGGGTTAGTCCACGGTTAAATATCCGATTTGAATTGACAGAAAACGAGTTAGACATTTATGATCCAAATGGACAGAAGTTTTTAACTTTTATCGAGTTATCTCAACGGTTAGAACAAGAGCGTTTAAAAGCTGAACAAGCAAGTTTACAATTAGAACAAGAGCGTTTAAAAGCTGAACGTTTAGCTGAATATATCCGTTCTCTGGGAATTGATCCAGATACTTTATGAGTAAGTAAGTAGGTGGGCATAAATAAAGTAAAGTTTTAGTCAACCATCGGCGGGATTGAAACCTTGACCATAAGAGGGCTAGAGCCTTTCACTACGAATTTTTCTATTTAACGTTTAATTATGCCTACCTACTTACTGATCGTGCTATAATTTCAAGACAAGTAAGCAGGGAGTATAAATTATGACTTTTATACCAGCTATTGATCCAGATATTGAATACCCTGATAGTGACGGTAAACCCATGGCCGATAACACCGAACAATATGAATGGATCGTCAAGATAAAAGAAAATATAGAAATTTTATTTGCTGACTCACCCTTAGTTTTTATTGCGGGAGATCTCTTATGGTATCCCGTCCAAGATAAAAAAATTACGGGACCGGTTGCTCCTGATGTTATGGTAGTATTTGGCCGTCCTAAAGGGAGACGAGGTTCCTATAAACAATGGGAAGAAGATAACATCGCCCCTCAAGTCGTCTTTGAAATTCTCTCACCCTCTAACAGCTTAGAAGAAATGGAGCGAAAACTACTCTTTTATCAACGTTATGGAGTGGAAGAATACTATCTCTATGATCCTGATACTAATAATCTCAAAGGATGGTTGAGACAAGAGGAGATATTAAGCTCTATACCCCAGATTAACAGATGGGTTAGTCCTCGTTTAAAAATCCAGTTTGAATTAACCGAAACTGAGTTAGAAATTTATAGTCTAGATGGACAGAAATTTCTAACCTTTATTGAATTATCTCAAAAAGCTGAACAAGCAAGCTCACAATTAGAACAAGAACGTCTTAAAGCTGAACAAGCAAGCTCACAATTAGAACAAGAGCGTCTTAAAGCTGAACAAGCAAGTTTACAATTAGAACAAGAGTGTTTAAAAGCTGAACGTTTAGCTGAATATATCCGTTCTCTGGGAATTGATCCCGATACTTTATGAGTGTCTAACTTGATCTTCTAACCAGTTTACTCCCCTTTTTTCTTAGAGATTTTGTCTGCAATATCTCTACAAATACTCAAATTATACCTCTATTTAATTTTATGCTCAATCGCCATCTACTTTATCTAACCGGATTACCTTGTTCGGGGACGTATTTTTTCAGTCAACTCTTAGCACAACACCCCGATATTTATACTCAATCTAGGCGATCGCCTTTGTGTGACATCCTAGTTAACTTTCGTACTTTTATTAGCACTAACCCTCAAACGTTTAACCATCTCAATCAAGATTTTAACCTTACTCATGAGCGATCGCTCTCAGCCCTTAGAGGATTTATTAATGGTTGGTTTTCCCCCATTTCCCAACCTTGGATCGTTGATATTCATCCCCAATGGTTACAAAACCTAGAATTAATAAACCTTATTGATCCAGACTTTAGAATGGTGGTTTTTGTCCGAGAATTAGGGCAAATTTACGGTGCTATTGAAACCCAACATCAAAAAACCCTTTTACTAGATTTTCCCGAAAAATTAGCCTCTCTTTCCAAGGCAGAACGCGCTCAACAATTATTTAGTAATCAAGGGGCGATCGGTTCTGTTCTCAACACAATGCAACAACTACAAGACTTAGAAACCAACTTACAACAAAGATTATTTTATGTTGTCTATGAACATTTAATGACCGATCCCAAAGAGGTATTAACAGAATTAATAAAATGGTTAAACCTTGACCCCATTACCCTCAATGTAACTCAAGTTAACTCACAATTACCGAGTTACTCTGAATCATTCGGTAAGTATATAGAAGAATCCTATAATCCTAATAAAACCTTAGTTTACTATACCCTACCTGATCTCTTTGAAATTACCTTAAAACAAAGCTTTACTTGGTTTTATCTGACTTTCTACCCCGGTCGTCTGTGACTTAATACAAAAAATAATACAAATTAAAAGCCTATGTTACTATTTAAAGAAAATTATGGATATTAATCCCCTAATTCTTCATCAAGGTCGTTCCTTAACCCTCAGACGCACTATTCCAGATGATGCCCCTTTTCTCTTTGAAAAAATGTATTCTTGTTATGAGTTTATGCGGTTATTTCGTCTTAATGATCGTGCAGAAAACATCGAAGAAGTTAGGGATAAATTGAGAGTGCGATCGCATTTAACCCCCGCAGAAACTGGGTATCTCGAATGTATGATTATTCATAAACAACACGGCGCAATCGGTATTATTGCCGCAGCAGACTACACTCCTCTACATCAAAAAGCAGAATTATTAATCGGTATTTTTGATGAACAATATCGTTCTGTCACCTATGGGGTTGAAGCTTGTTTGTTAATGGGAGATTTAATTTTTAACGCCTATCATTTACATCGCCTTTATGCCTATAGTTATGGCTATAATCACCCTGCTCATGCCGCTTTGATAGCGGGAGGGTTTGAATTAGAGGGAATTATGAAGGAACATCTTTATGATCCAGTAGCTCAACTATATGTTGATATGCACATTTATGGCATGATTGAAGCTCAAATGCGTCAAAATTCTCGTCTTGCTCGTTTATCTAAGCGCTTAGTCGGGCGTGATATTACCAAACCCTTACTTGCTCCCCTTCCCCTACCCGATCAAGCAAAAATAGCCAGCGACTACACTTTAGCGAATGCTCAAAATCAACCTAAATTTGTTAAATCGGGTATCAGAATCACTTAGAAGAAGACTTACGTCTAGTTGCGACGAGGATTCCAGACATCATTATTCCAGACATCATTAATAGACTCACTAAAGCAGAAGGTTCATTGGTTGTTGTCGTTTGTAAATTATAGATCAAAACACCCGTTCCTCCTTGATTGAGTCCTCCTAAATCATAAGAAAAAGACGCATCCGAGATATCCAAGAAACCCCCGGTAAAAGTGGGAGATGGGGGAGCAAATACTGCGTAATTTAATCCTAAGAAATTGCCGTCTAAAAATTCTACAGTGGCGCTCGTATCATCGTCTTGAGTATAGGTGGTTCCCTGAAAGGAAAAATTAAAACCACTAATTCCGAGGGTTTCCGAACCAATTCCTTGCAAGGTAGAATCGTCAAAGCTGAGGGTAGCACTGTAATTATTGGGGGCAAGAGGACCTGAATCAATCTCAACCCGAATATGATAGTTTAATGTGTTTCCTAAAACCAAACTAGGATAAGCCAATAAATTGACTACGACTCCTAATGATACGAGAGAATAGGAGTCAAAAAACCTGATTTTCATGAGAGATTTGTGACAATTAAATTCAGATTATATAGGTACTATTGTTAGTTACTTTGTATTGTTCTTCAGTACAAAAGAAAAAATTAACAAAGGTGTTGCGATCAAGGTATCACACAAACAATCGAAACCCGTGGAACAGGTTAACTTACTTTCTTGGGATATGTCAAGTATTTTGTCGCCAGGATAAATTTAGAGGGAAAATCGTCCTTCAAATTGAGTTGGTGATTCGGTAGTAGTGATCGAAGCTTGAGGATGTCAAAGTTCCGTCATCGGCAGCCGTTGCCATTTTTGACGGAGAAGACGGTTAAGTAGTTTTTGACTGACGCTAATCAGGATTAATCTCGATCGCTGAATTGGGGACGATTCTCCGATAATGCGACAGTTACGCTCAAAATTGAGCATCGCTTCGCAAAAATTTGCGGTTAAGGGATAAAGTTTCTGGCGTTCCCAACAATCACAAACGGTTAAAATTTGCAGGATTAAGGCTATTTCGGCGGGATGATGCCATGATAATAGTTCTGGCTCGATTAATCTAACTTTTTCCCGATTGAGCAGTTGTAACAAACTAGAATAGCGAGCGTGGGTGTATTGAAATAAAAAGAAAAATTCTCCTCTGGGATGGAAAGGAAGCTGATCGGAGAAAAATTTATCAATTAAATCATTTAGTTTTAGTAACCAAAAGGACAAAAATTGCTGATCTAATAATAATTCTAGCCATCCTTCCTTAAGCTGAATTTGCGGAAAAAGGGCGATTAAATGGTTAAATATGGTTTGACATTGAACGGGCGTAAAATGATAAAACAGAGGTGAACGATAGAGAATACTATCAGTCTTTGGGCAACGATAAAAAGTTAATTTATGGTTTTTTTCTGGAAAAATATGAATTAATTGTTGTTTTAAGCAATGCTCGATCGAGGGGTGATTGCAGATAAAATTCATACTCAGAAGGGTAAACGGGGCGTTTTTGGCAGATCGATCAAAGTGGTCGATTTATTCTAGTGTTCTCATGAGAGACATTCTAGATTACGATACGCTTAATCAACAATGAGTTAATTGTGTCTAACTGATATGATAACTACGATAAATTTAGCTGATGATTTCAAATCTCGCTGAGTCCACCAGCTTAATACTATTATAATTGTCTGGATTTTCAAACTCGAATTTCCATAAATAATATATATTTGATTTCTTAGCAAAAAATAGTGTAACAATTTTCTTTTTAGTATGCAGTTGCCATTGTCTAGATGGATAATATAACTGTCTGATAATTACATTGTCTATACTTAAGTTTTTGGCTTCAATCAGGACAATTTGGTTCTTGCCTTCATATCCTGCATCTACCTCTGTTTGAACACCTTTAATTTTAAGAACATGATGATTAATTTTTAGTGTAAATTCAGGGGTATATTTTCTACCACGAATGGTTAATACTAGGCTATTATCTTTGATAAAGTGACGAATTAGACTCGATGCGTAAGCGAAGTCCAGATGTTGCATTTCTGAATCACCTATCAAAGAAGTTTCTAATTGAAAATCTAATAAAGTTCGATAATTTTGTATGGGTGTTTCTATGATAGGAATATCAACATAACCTTCGCCCTTTAATATCACATACTCTCCATTCTTGACTGGTAAAATAAACAATCCTAGCTTTTTAAAAACTTCTGGACGGCTTTCTCTTGTATCTTGTTTACATAAAATTCTGACTTCTCTTTCCCCGGTAGTTTCAAAATGTTTTGTGGCTGCTTTAATCTGTTCAGCCTTAATAAAATAAGGATGACTACAAAAATCATGATCGTGCAATTTATATCTATCGAATACAGCTTGCCACCCTCGATCTCTTGAAGAAATATTTTTATTCATGTCGTCTTTTCTGTTAGGCTTAATTTTTGTCAGTTATTGATCAGTAATTCCCAGATTTCTCCCCGATTATTGCCTTTAGAATTAATATTTCGTCGGGCTTTTACCCTTTGAATATTATAATCTTTATATAAATCATCAAAAAAATTATTGTCAGAGTCAAAGTTTTTAAGATCGGAATTACTTAAAATAAACTTATAACCTGCCCGATCGACTCGATCGATAAATTGTTTTAATCGTATTTGCTCCTCATCGTTAAAATTTTCTTTAGTATAAGAGGTAAAAGCTGATGTTTTTTTAATTGGTTTATAGGGAGGATCAAAATAAAATAAAGTCTTGTTATTGGCATAATTTAGGGTTTGGACAAAATCTCCTTGTAGGATCGTCACTTTCTGTAAATGATGGTTGACAGCTAATAAGTTTTCTTCATTGCAGATCAATGGTTTGACATATTTTCCAAAAGGGACATTAAAGAGTCCTTTGCTATTGACTCTATAAAGTCCATTAAAACAAGTTTTATTGAGAAATAATAACAAAACTGTTTTTTCTAGACAGTCATCGCAGCTGCGAGAATTAAATTCTATTCTTTTATCTAAAAAAAACTTTTGTTGTTCCTCTAGATTTTTAAGTTCATAAAAATCCTGTTGGATTTTTTTAAGCTTGACTATTAATTCTTTGACATTATTTTTAATAACATTATAAGCCATGATTAAATCAGGATTGATGTCATTAATAATAACTTTTTGGACAGGAGAAAAATTATTTAAGACTGAGAATAAAACTGCCCCACCTCCGACAAAAGGTTCAATGTAGTTAAACTGACAATCCTGAGAAATCTGGGAATTAATCAAAGATAGAATATTGGGAACCAGTTGAGTTTTGCCTCCCGCCCACTTTAAAAAAGGTTTGGCGCTAACTGTTTTCCTTTCAGACAAAGAAGTAGTCATTATTATTACTAGATTATCCTAATCTATTCAATTTACAGCGCAATTCATGAAAACCTTATCAGAGAATGCGTTACGCTGGGCTAACGCATCTGAATATCCAATATAAGTAACTGATTATAATTAAATTGAAGATAGATTTTGGGTTTGATCTCCCCTACCCCCCTTAATAAGGGGGGTATCGGACAATTTTTAACACCTACCTACTTATCTATTAGATATCAGAAAGGTAAACGGGGCATTTTTTTCAATACTGACTCAATTTGGTTGATTAAATCCAGCAGACGATTGCCATCCACATGAACCTCGCTGGTGGGATAATTAGCGAGGACTTCGATGATTTGAATCTCATTATCATTAAGTGCAGAAGTGACTAAGGCACCCCGTAAAGCTTGCCGACTAGCGGCTCGATTGGGGGTGTGGACAATTTCGGCGGCATAATCTAGCAAACTTTCGCCAAAAAAACTATTAAGAAATTTGGAAAGAAAGACGGCATCCACCGCTACCCGACGATTAAGGATTTTGCGGAATTCTTCGGGTTTTTGGTTAGCCATCTTTAATTGTGCCGCTAAAGCGGGGGCTAATTCGCCTGTTTCGCTCAATTGCTTTAATTCTGATACCGATACGGACCCTTGGAAGATGTAGTATTTGATGATAGCTGATTCGGCGGCTGACAAAGACTGACAAACACCGAGAAAGATAGATATTCCTAGGGGAAGTAAAAGATTTTTGAACATAAACCAAAGGTGCAAAACAAGCGAAAAGCGATCGGAATGATTGACTCATTCTAGCGGAATTGGTTGCCGCTTAGGAAAAACTTAAGACGGTGTTGATTATCTAGAGATGAATTTTTTAGTCACCCAACTGGAAGCGGAAAGCTGATAGCTTAATGCTAATCATTAATTTACATTCGCGAGAGAGCAGCGATTTTCGCTAGTTTATCTTTTTCCAAACCGTTGAGATCTTCTAGCTTTAACCATCCTTCCTTTAATAGTTGAGCAAAGACAAAAATTAGGGAAGTATAGCGATAGTCATATTTACCATCAATCTGATGTCGTCGGGCGCTTAGATAATCGTGCATTTGCCAGATATCATCTAAAACCGTGATCTGACCAGACTGTTCTTTAATATGTTCTATTAAAGTGCTAGTTTCGCGCTGATAGGCTTTTTGGAAAGCAGTTTGAGCAATTTCTTGTTCGGTATCTGACCAAATTATTTCACTCATAGGCATGATTTTAGTTTTAGGGATGATAATTTTGGGTTTTTGAACTACCTCGACTCTTTTCGCCCACATCTGTAAGAATGATTGTTTAGTTATTCTTACCTAGATCGGAGAAGAAACCGGTGTATTTACCAATTTTTTTAAGTCAGCCTTTTAATTGTATAAAAAAAAGAGTTCACTTGACAAGGAACTCTAATAAGTTTCATCAGAATTTTTAATGATTTCTCTCAGTAGCTATTTAGCCACGGGCAAAGTTTAATAATTCTTTCGGAGAAGCTAATAAGTCGATCGCTACGAAGAAAATTTTATTATCAGGAGTTAGGAGGAAGCGCCATGCCATATTCATACCCACACCTGCACCAAACCAAGGAGTTTGTACTTTTCCCGTCACTTTAATCTGAGTAAAACCGTCATCGGCGGGTTCCACCACACCGCGTTCGGGGATTAATTTCAAATTTTGGCATTCTTCCCGGAAAAAGCGATATACTGCCTCTTTACCGACGACGGGACGTTGGAAAGGTGGTTGCAGAGCGCCGTCAGGGGTGAATAATTCAATTAATACATCAAAGTCGTTAGCGTTGAGGTTGTCCATGTAGTTGAGGACGGTGGCATTGGTAACGCCTTCAATGCTAACTTTGGTCCGTTCGGCAATATTTTGGGGAGGAACCACGGGTTCGGAAATACGGTTATAATCGCCCAGTTTCTTGGGATCGTAGCCCATATCCACCACACAATTCCGCAGAACGGTGATTTGTTGTCCCGACTCTAATTTTTTAATCCCGTCTAAAACGGCGCTGGCATTAGCAGATAGTTCATAACCCTTGGGAATTGGGGCAACACTGCCATTTTCCATCCATTGTCCTAATTGATACCAGAATCCCAGTTTGATATTAGCAGACCAAGTGCTGTAGGTGCGACAAACCGGGGTGTCAGCATGGTTGGCTAAGTCGCACATCACCTGGGATTGTTGCAAGGGTGACATCTGCCGAATTTCATTCATGGTTTTTTCGGCAAACACCATACTAGCAGCGCCGGGGGCGGCAACGGTGATGGTTTTGCCCATTTCTAGGTAGGCAAACCAAATCAAGGCTAGTTGATCTTCGGTATTCAGCTGATTGAAACGCGCAATCGTGGCAGGAACCACATCCGCTGATAGCGTGTTGGGGAAAATGCTCCGCGCTGATTCGATCGTAAACGGCATAGATTCACCTTGAAGTAAAGTTTTGTATCAATTTACTGGCATTCTATCATATTGGCGACCCAAGGCAGCACCGATGGAGAAACTTTCCCAAAAAAAGCTGTACTTTAGATCACACTTACCCGGGATTATCACAAAATCTTAATGGTTGAACAACTGTTCCATCATTTGTCTAGGGTTTGCGGCAGCAGCGATCGCTGTTTGAGGATGATTTTTGCTGCTCTAACTCGTTTTCAACCCAGGAATACTCTTGATGCTCCCTAGTTTTTTCTAGGATTTCTCACCCCGTAGTAGGCCGTAAATTTGATCCGTATAGTCATAAAACTGAGATTGTCGTTTAATTTTATAATTACGATCTACGGGTAAATTAATTGTTAATTCCCGTTGTATAGTCCCTGGCCTAGCAGTCAAAACATAAATACGTTGAGCCAAAAAAACCGCTTCATCCACATCATGGGTAATCATTAAAATACTACACCTAATTTTTTGCCAAATTTCAATTAAATATTCGTGCATTCTTTCTTTGGTTTGTACATCTAAAGCGGCAAAAGGTTCGTCCATTAATAAAACTTTGGGATGACAGGCAAGAGAGCGAGCAATCGCAACCCGTTGTTTCATCCCACCCGATAGTTCTCTGGGGTAAGCATTAGCAAATTGGGTTAAACCGACAATATCCAGATAATAACAGGCCACTTCCCAGCATTCTTTTGTCGATAATCCCTGTAGTTTTAAGCCAAATTCAACATTTTTTTGGATCGTCATCCAGGGATAGAGTGTATAATTTTGAAAAACCATGCCGCGATCGGCTCCTGGCCCTGTCACTTCAACACCATCAACGGTAATTTTGCCAGAAGTGGGCAGTTCTAAACCCGCAATCATTCGCAACAAAGTCGATTTTCCCGAACCAGAGGCCCCGACCGCACAGACAAATTCAGCACTGTCAACGTGTAAATTAATATCTTTCAGAGCGACCACAGCACCTCGTTTAGTGGTGAAAATTTTATTGAGTTGAGTAATTTCTAAGTGCATTAAGGTTCTTCTCTTATCATTAAAATAACTTTACTGGTGACATAATAAACTCTGTGCTTGAGTTTTTAGGTTAACGAGTAATTGACCATTTACAAGTCCACTGCAAAAACAAACGAAAACTTAAATCTAGAGCAAAGCCAATAATTCCCAGGACAATTAAACAGGCAAAAATTTCATCGGTTCTCAGAAATTTCTGAGCCAATAAAATGCGTTTGCCTAATCCATTATCCGCCGCTACCAATTCCGCTACCACTACCAAATTCCACGCCGCCGCCATATTAACACGAAAAGTATCGATAATATTAGGAATAATATAGGGAGTAATCACTTTAAATAAAACCTGTTTTCGAGTTCCTCCAAGAGTATAAGTTACTTCGATTAATTCCCGGGGAATAAACTTAACTGCATCCATAATCATCAGAGTATTAAAGAAAATTGTCCCGATAAAAATCAGCATGATCTTTGACGTTTCTCCAATACCCAAATAAATAACTAATAGGGGAATAAAAGCAGGAGCGGGCATATAACGGACAACGCCAATAATCGGTTCCATTAAACTGCGAATACTCGGAAAAGTTCCCATTAAAATTCCTAGAGGAATAGCAAACAATCCTCCCAAAAAAAAGCCCCCAACTACTCGCAAAAAACTGGTAATAGTATCTTGAATTAAAAAGCCCTGTTCTGCCAATTTTACTAAGGCCTGAATAACGGCTAAAGGAGAAGGCAAAAATACGGATTCAATGCCCGCAAAACTAGAGATTAGTAACCAGAAAATAAGCGGGAAAATAATAGAAAAAACCATTAAAGTCCACTTTAGAGATTCGGGAATATCCTCAGTAATCCGCCAAAAAGTGCTTTGAGGAAGCGTTTTAGGTGTTGTGGTCATGGAATTTTTAAAAGAAAAGAATAATTTTGATAGCCAATATCACCCAGTTATCAAACAATTCTTGTAGTCAATGATCGAGGGAATAATCAGGGTTTTTTGTCTTGATTTGCCAAGGACTTGACAAATTGGGAATCTAGAATAGTTGTTAGATCGGGTACTTTTTTAATAAAGCCAACTTCCATCATAAAATCAGCCATTTTTTGAGCAGCAAAGGGCATATTTTTCATGGTTTTCCCCGGACTAAACGCTTCTAGGTTTTCTTCTAAAGTAAAAAACTTCGTTCCCTCTTTATATAGGGCTAATTCTTCTGGACTAATGCCCGCACGCTTGGCCATAATCTCATCGGCTTTTTGGGGATTTTTAGCCATAAACTCTCGAACATCAAACCAGGTTTTGACAAGAGCCTGAACCTGTTCTGGCTTTTCTTTGATTAATTTGGCACTGACAACTAATAAATCAGGAATAGCACCGGGAAAAGCTTTAGAACTAATTAATTCTTTAGAACCTTTTCGTTTAAGGGCGGTTGACCAAAAGGGTGGAAAAGCAGCAACTGCATCTACTTTTCCCGATGCAAAAGCGGCGGCAGCAGCCCCTGTTTCCATGGGAACAATTTGCACATCTTTACGGCTCATTCCCTCTTTTTCTAGGGCTAAACTGAGGAGAAAATCACCGACAACGCCTTCTTCAACAGCAACTTTTTTGCCTTTTAAATCTTGAATCGTTTTAATCTCTTCTGTGACAATAATTTTATCATTTCCTGACGAGTTATCATTGACTAAAACAGCAACTTGACCATTGACTGCATCTCCTGCAAAAGCGATGGTATCGTTGAGAGTTTGACTATTTCCATCTAATTGTCCGGCAGCTAAAGCTTGCAAGGATTCAAGATAACCATCAAACCATTTCATTTGAACATTAGCCCCATTTTTAGCAAATAATCCCTCTTCTTCAGCGATCGCCCATGGCCACCAACCGGCCCAATTACTATAACCAATGACAATGGGGGCAGTATTACTTAGAGAACTACTTGCATTGGGGGTTTGCTGAGGAGCTTGATTACAACTAACGGTCAGGAGTAAGCTACTAAAAAAAACGAGAGTTAAGGAGAAAAAATTGCGCCGTTTCATAGGTAATAGCCTTTAGAGATGACAGCTAGTAAAGCAGAAATAAATCTCAAAAACTGTTACTGATTAACAATTCAAAAACCTCGGCTTATTGACTTGGCTTTTTAACCAATTTAACCACTCTTCTAAACCTTCTCCTGTTTGAGCAGAAAGAGCAATAATGGTTACATCAGGATTCATAGAACGAACATTTGCTTCTAAACGTTGTAAATCAATCTCTAAATAAGGAGCCAAA
Source organism: Microcystis sp. M44BS1 (assembly GCF_020244875.1). Lineage (NCBI taxonomy): Bacteria > Bacillati > Cyanobacteriota > Cyanophyceae > Chroococcales > Microcystaceae > Microcystis > Microcystis sp. M44BS1. The sequence continues at coordinate 6,004 of NZ_JADBVM010000235.1, read as the reverse complement.
TCTAATTTAGTAATAATCAGACAATCCGCCTCTTGAAACATAATTGGATATTTGAGGGGTTTATCTTCTCCTTCCGTAATACTTAATAGAGCAACTTTAGCGTGTTCTCCTACCTCAAATTCGGCGGGACAAACTAAATTTCCCACATTTTCTACCAACAATAAATCAAACTCTTTGGGGTTGTAATCTTCTTTGAAACGATGAATTCCCCCAGCTACCATTTTGGAATCTAAGTGACAGGAGCGACCCGTATTAATGGCAATCACGGGAACTCCATATTGTCTCAGGCGCTCTGCATCTAGTTCTGTGGTCATATCTCCTTCAATAACAGCCATTTTTAATTGATCTTTTAAGGCTGCGAGGGTTTTTTCCAATAATACAGTTTTACCCGCACCAGGACTACTCATCAAGTTTAAACAGGTAATGCCCCACTCGTCAAAATGTTCCCGGTTGTGATCGGCTCCTGTTTGATTGGCATGAAGTAGATTAATTTCTAGGGCTGCGTCAAAAGTTTGGTGCATTTTAGTTGAGAATGAATAATTGATCATCGAACTTGTAAAAGCGATCGCCTAACTTTTTTTAAGAAAGTAAAGAATATTCAATGTGGTCAATTTTTAACTCTCGACCTGAACGAATATCCTCCATCGGTGATCGGCAAGTTGGGCAGGAATATTGCTGGCCAATTTGGGGTTGATAATCTTTTTGGCAGCAATGACAATAAGCAATTAGGGGAATATTTTTAATGGCTAATTCCACGCCAGCAAGAAAAGTATTGGCAGTTTGAACTTCAAAGGCAAATTGTAAACTGACCGGTTCAACACAGGTAAATTCACCAACCATGAGATGAATTTTTTCAATTTTGAGCTTTTCAGGTTGGCTATCATACCAATCTCGAACTGTCATAATTAACGCCTTAGTCATATCAGTTTCGTGCATAGAAAATTACTGCCAGGGTTCGTCAACGGCCAGATTGGCTTCAGGATGAATATAATAGGGCTTTTCTTTACGCGGTAATTGACCTGAAATCACCAGATGAGCCATGGCATCACAAATAACACGGGTAGCCATCAAAGAGGTCATATCACTAATATCGTAGGGAGGCGAAACTTCCACCACTTCCATACCACAAATGGGAGCTTTTTGGATAATTTTACCCAATAAAGCTAGGGCTTCACGGGGTAATAAACCGCCCGGTTCCGGCCAACCTGTACCGGGGACAAAACCGGCATCAATGCAATCAATATCGAAACTAATCCAAACGCAATCCGTACCATCTAAAGCTCGTTCTAAGGCAAATTCGGCGGCAGCATCAATGCCTCGTTCTACAATGTCGGTGACGGTCAAAATATTAGTGGCCCGCTCGCGGCAAACTTTAACACCTTGACGGGGAACTTGCCAACCACCAATCCCTAATTGGACGAGATTTTTAGCAGGAGCATTTTTCATATTGGTGGCATGAAACCAGGGGCAAGTGTGCATCCGTTCATCTAAATCTGTTTCCTGAGTATCCACATGGCGATCAAAGTGAATAATACCGACTTTTTTATCCCCTAAATGCCGACAAATACCGCGCACTGTCGGAAAACCAATAGAATGATCACCCCCTAAAATAATCGGCAAGGCACCAGAACTAAAGACATGGGCAACCCCTTTAGAGATTTGATCAAAGGACTTTTCATTATTAGCAGGAATGGTGAAAATATCCCCCAAATCACAGAGCGTAATTTGTTCGCGCAAATCTACCCCTAATTCAAAATTGTAGGGGGTATAAAGAGCCGAAATCCGCCGAATTCCCTGGGGACCAAAACGAGTTCCGGGTCGGTAAGTTGTCCCCGAATCATGGGGAACACCCACGATTGCCACGTCATAATTGCCCACATTCCGCACATCTTCCAAATAAGGAGCCTTCATAAAGGTATTAATTCCCGCATAGTGGGGTAACTCACCCCTGGAAAAGGTGGGAATACTGCGATCGCGAATACTATCGGCCGCCTCTAAACCGTAGGTTAACCCCTGGGAAACCTCCTGTTGCCAACCGGTTAGGGGCAAATGGCGTTCTTTTTCTAGGGCCTGTTCAGCTTCGGTTAAATGCGGGGGTTGAAAAGTAGATTCCTCGGACATCATTTCACCTCAAAATACAATAACCCGGGAGTCTTCAAAGACACTGCCTTAAAACAGTTATCCTTAAAGTCTCCCGGGCTTTTATCCCGCCGTGTAGCCAGCTTAGACGGAAAAATTTTTGATCCGCTCATTTAAGACTAGCTTGCTTCTCTCGGACCTGACATTTAAGGACGCTTAAATCGGAACCCTAGAAGCAATTTTCTTGACCTTAGACGATCTCAATCCCCAAAACAGTATCACAGACTACAAAAAAAGGGATTTTTCCCGATTAAATATGGTTTGCTGAAAAAGTAGGTGGGTATTAAAAACTTTCAGATGCCCCCCTTATTAAGCTGGGACTAAGGGGGGATCGGCACCCCCCTTATCAAGGGGGATCCCCCCGCCTTCGGCTTCCCCCCTTATCAAGGGGGATCCCCCCGCCTTCGGCTTCCCCCCTTATCAAGGGGGGCTAGGGGGGATCGAACCTAAAATCCATTTTTAATTTAATTATAACCAGCTACTTATATAATAAAAAGTATCTCCAGAGAATGATTTTTCCTGTCTCTATGCAACACGCCTCTCTGACTCGCTTTGAACCTGCGACTACTCTTGATGAAATCCATTTAACTATATCTCCTGAACCCCTATTAACTCAGAAGGAAATAGATGCTTTTTATCGAGAAGAAATGAATAAAGTGAGAGGGGAAGATAAAATTCAGCGTCTAAAATTAGGGTTAAAACGGGTCATAGATACGCAACAATATTACAAAGCCTGTTTAATGGGACACACGGGGGTAGGCAAATCGACAGAATTAACTCGTTTAATTAATGATCCTGAGATTAAACAGCATTTTGAACCCCTGCGATTTAGTGTTTTAAGTGAACTCGATGCGATTAATTTCAGTCCCCTTGATGTGTTTCTCTTTATGGTGGTGGAAATTGTTGAGAAAACCGCTAAAATTTCTCGACAACCCAGTGATAAAAATTTACAAAAGCTTTGGGATTGGTTTAGTTCTGAAGAATTTACCCGCAAGGAAACCGGAGAAAGTCAAATCAAAACGGAAGCAGGAGCGGGAGTAAAGGAAGATTCTTTCTGGAATAAAATTCTCGGACTTTTTGCCTCTCTCAAGGGAGAATTCCGGTTTGCTTCCTCGCGAGAGAAAAAAGTTGTTGAGTACCGTCTTTCCCGTTCCAGAGATTTAATTAATATTGCTAATCAACTCCTGAAAGAGTGTAATCAGAACTTACAGGAAACTATGCAGAGAAGCTGGTTAATTATTGGAGAGGACTTCGATAAAGCTGGTGTTTCACAAGAAGCGGTCAGGGATTTATTTTTAAACTATTCTAACATTTTCAAAGATTTAGACATTCACATTATTTTTAATATTCCGATTGGATTGTATAATTCATCTCCCGGGATTAACCTCACTTTTGACCATAATCTCCTGATTCCCGATACTCCAGTTTTTTGCCAAAAAGATCATACTCCTAACCAAAAAGGACGGGAAGCAGTGAGAAAAGTTTTAGAAGCAAGAGTTAAATCTAATTTATTTGAAGATGGACAAATAGAGCGGGTTATTATTGCCTCTGGTGGCAATATCAGAGATTTATTTTATTTAGTTAGAGAAGCTTCTGATGAGGCAATTGTCAATCAACAAAATCTGATCATGTCTAGTCATGTTAGCAGGGCAATTCGCAGTTTAAGAACAGAATATGAAAGACGTTTAGGCCAAAATCCTTATGATATCGATTCTGTTAGTTATGGGGATAAGGTATTATTGTTAAAACGAATTTATGATGCTAATCCGGAAGCACAAATTCCCAATGAAGTATTATACGCTTTATTAAATGATCGTGCGATTCAAGAAGTAGATGGAGACGGGGAAAGATGCTTTATGGTGCATCCCCTTGTGGTTGATATTTTAAATGCTCAAGGTCATATTCCTACTGGTTTCGATGGAGGTGTCCCCGGTGGTACATCAAGTTAATCAAACTAATCAATCGGAGTTAGAACCGGGTACTATTTCCCATACGGCAGCTCGTTTGCTATTGTGGGGACGAAGACCATCTAGAGGTTTAGCTAGGGTGGAATTTTATGATGAGTTTTCCCGTCAGCAAGTAGTTAGAGAATTAGAGAATAAACTGCAAGAACAAGGCATTATTTTTCATAAAATTGTCTTACCAATATGGGAAAAACCCTCTTTTGTCTTGAACTTCTTGTTAACACAATTGGCAGAATTGGAGTCGGGAGTAGTATCAATTACTGGTTTTGAAACCGCTTTTAGTTCTGATGTTTCCCTAGTAGATGCCTTGCAATTAATTAATTTCAATCGAGAAAATTTAGCTCGCTTTAATCTCCGACAAATTTGGTGGATGAATCATGATTTTACTAACAAAGTTATTCGGTATATGCCAGATTTAAATTCTTGGTTTTTCCTGCGGTTATTTTTAACAGAAAATTCAACCCAAGCTACCAACTATAATCTGCTATTTACCGATAAAAATACCGTTCGTGATCCCTATAATTTACCAAGAACAGCAGTTAACTTTGTTGGTAGAGAACAGGAATTATCCCGGATTCATCAAGCTTTTCAGCAATCTTCCCCAATTGTTTTAAGTGGGATGGGAGGTTCGGGAAAAACTGAATTAGCTTTACAGTATGCTTGGCAACATAAAGGGGATTATCCTGCGGGTATTTGTTGGATAAATGTCCTTAACAGTGACCCCGGTTTGGCTATTTTATTTTTTGCCAGAGAATACCTGGGTTTAAACATCCCCAATCAGGGAACCTTAAGTGAACGAGTGCGTTACTGTTGGCAAAATTGGCCCGAGGGAAATGCTTTAATTATTTTTGATGATGTGCGTGACTACGACCAAATTACATCTTATCTACCACCGGGAAAAGAATCTCGTTTTCGGGTTTTAATTACCACTCGCTTTAGTTACTTAGGGGTATCGCTATCAACGATAAACTTAGATGTTCTCACAGCAGCGCAAGCTTTAGATTTACTGCAAACCTACTTAGGAAAAGAACGTCTAACCGCGGAGTTAGAGGCAGCCAAGCAACTTTGTCAGTGTTTAGGATATTTGCCTCTAGGATTACAATTACTAGGCAGTTTTCTGAGACAAGAAACCACTGAAACTTTAGCAAATATCAAGGAAAAATTCTCCAAAAAAGGCTTAAAATATCTCAACTCTGATAAGGAGGAAGTCCGCAGTATTAAAACAATTCTGGATCGCAGTTGGCAACTGTTAGAAAAAGAAGAACAAAAATTAGCTCTTTATCTCAGTTTATTTGCTTCGGCACCTTTTCCCAAGCACTTAATCATCAGTTTATTTTCTGATGAAGCTAAAGACGAGATAGAAAAATGGTTAACCGATAGCTTGGTTAAGCTTAATTTGCTGAAATCTTTAGGCAATGAATGGTATCAACTGCATCCCCTCATCCGTCTTTATCTACGGGAAAAATTAGAAGGTTCCGAGATAGCCAATACCGCAAAAAGTCGTTATTGTACGGTGATGACAGATACATCGAGAACAGTCCCCCAAACTCCTACTCTAGATATTATTCAAAATCTGACTCCCTTAATTCCCCATATTGAACAAGCTGTCAGGGAATATCCAGAATATATCGCTGATGAGGATTTAGTTTCGTCCTATACGGGTTTAGCTCGTTATTATAAAGGACAAGGATTGTATGCTATTGCTGAACCTTACTATCAAGCTTGTTTAACCGCAACTCGAACCCGCTTAGGAGACAATCATCCCGATGTGGCAACTTCCCTCAACAATTTAGCGGGATTGTACTATTCCCAAGGCAGGTACACAGAAGCAGAACCTCTCCTTCTAGAAGCATTAGATTTGACAAAACGACTCTTAGGAGACAATCATCCCGATGTGGCAA
>NZ_JADBVM010000234.1:0-12274 GCF_020244875.1 Microcystis sp. M44BS1 | reverse complement strand
GCGCTCTCGCGCTGTTGTAGAGTGGTGGTCATTGGTTTATGATTCCTATTAAGTTATCGAGGTACGATTGATTGATGATGTCTCTATCTTAGAGAGTTTGTAACGGTTTGTAAAGGGGTTTGACGATATTGTTACTTATACCATTGATAAGCTGAGGTTATGCTAAGTCTATAGGGTTTCCTGACCAAGTTTTCCTTTTGGGGAGTACGTCGTCAGGGGCCGATGCTAAATCAGGTCATACTTCATGTTTATGAAAAAACCCTAGATCTCGAACTCAGGTTAGACTAAAAAGGGAAGTTTAATCATAATGGCGGTTGTCCTGACTATGGTAGAAAAAGTTCGTAAAACCGAGGCGGAATGGCAGGCCCAGCTAACTCCCGAACAGTTCCAAGTTACTCGCAAAAAGGGAACAGAACGGGCGTTTACGGGTAAATATCACGATAATAAGGAAAAAGGTATTTACAAATGTGTCTGCTGTGGTACGGAGTTATTTACTTCTGACAGCAAGTATGATTCGGGTACTGGTTGGCCGAGTTTCTGGACTGCTGCTAACGAGACTAATATTAAGTACGAACGAGATATTAGTTTTTTCATGGTGCGGACAGAGATTGTTTGTGCCGCCTGTGATGCACATCTCGGTCACGTTTTTAATGATGGTCCACCCCCGACGGGAAAACGCTATTGTCTCAACTCTGCCGCTTTGCAGTTTGAAAAAAATCCCTAAAGCAAAAAGAGGTCTGGAAAGACCTCTTTTTTTTAAGTTCCAGTGGCAGCCAATTACAGTAAACCTGTATTAGTTCCCGGTTTGCCGGTAGCTAACTGCACTTTGACAATTTTGCCGCCCATTTTCATGATGCGTTGTTGCTCACGAAACCAATTATCGTAGGGAACGAGTTTGGTGAAATAGGTATTTTGTAATTCCCGTTGTGTCCGAATGCGGCTTTGGCTAGGAACACAAGCGGTGATTTTGAACATCCGCATGGATTGATTTCTCCTAATCGCTGAAAAACTTGTCGCTCAAACTAACGAAGGCCTTTTTCTAAAATAACAAAGGTCGGGAGTCAAGGATCAATACTAGCTCGTCAAAACCTATCTTGGCCAGATTCAGCCTTTAAAGACCTAGCACTCATCCTCGGCTTCCCGAACCTATTTTGTCCGAGTTCGTTATTTCTAGCTTAAGCCAGAGCTAATGTAGTCGAAGTAAATCCCCATTTCTTTACCCGCATCAGCACCAACTAAACTAGCGGTGACTTCTTTCATCGCTTGGATAGCTTGAACGGTGGAGGAGATGGGTACACCTAAAGAGTTGTAGGTTTCTTTCAGGCCGTTGAGAACGCGCTCGTCGAGGATAGAAGGATCTCCAGCTAACATAGCGTAGGTAGCATAACGGAGATAGTAGTCGAGGTCACGGATACAAGCGGCGTAACGACGGGTGGTGTACATATTGCCACCGGGACGGGTTACGTCAGAGTATAACAGGGACTTAGCCACAGCTTCTTTAACGATGCCGGCAGCGTTGGCACTAATGACACTAGCGGCACGCACGCGCAGTTCACCGGTGGCGAAATAGCTTTTCAGTTTGCCGAGAGCATTAGAGTCAAGGTATTTGCCTTGAACGTCAGAAGAGTTGATAACAGAAGTAATTGCGTCTTGCATGGTGGTTCTTCCTTGGGTTTTGCTTAATCTTAAGAGGTTTACGGGGGGTGTGTCTAGAACAATTCACAAAGGAGTTATTCTACGACATAGAGCCGATCACGTAATCGAAGTAGGAAGAAGCTTCAGAAGCATCGTCAGAAGACATAAGACCGGTAGCAACTTCTTTCATTTCGCGAACGCTTTGAGCTACGGCACCGATGTCGGTTCCTAAAGATTTGTACATTTCACGCACACCGACTAAACCGATTTCTTCAATCGGGGTGACATCACCAGCAACTACTCCGTAGGTGATTAAACGTAGGTAGTAGTCCATGTCACGCAGACAGGTGGCGGTCATTTCTTCGCCGTAAGCGTTGCCACCGGGGGAAACGATGTCAGGACGTTTTTGGAATAAGCGATCGCCAGCTTGCTTGACGATGGTTTCGCGAGCGCCGGTCAGGGTTTCAGCGATGCGTAAACGAGCGGCACCACTGGTAACGAAGGCTTTAATTCTGTCTAGTTCGCCGGGGCTGAGGTAACGAGCTTCAGCATCAGCATTCACGATCGATTTCGTGACGATACTCATTGATGGATTCCTCCCAACTAAGTGAGATTAATAAACTTAATCTGACATTTTATAGCAGTTGTGGTCACTATGCTCAAGTTATCTCGTTTCCGCCTTAGCGTCTCAAGACTTCCCTAGCTAGAGCGACCTAACGCAACTATTTTGCGGCATCTGGTTCACCTTCTCACTATTTTCGTAATACTTTTTAACATTTGCCCTAAGAAGGGAGCGCCGGAGTGGGGAAGTGGGGAAGTGGGGAAGTGGGGTGTGGGGAAGTGGGGAAGTGGGGAAGTGGGGAAGTGAAGCATTTGGCTGAAATTTCCCTAAACCCCTAAATCCCTATCACCCCATCACCCTATCTATCGACTCCTATCTCCTGACTCCTGACGACTGATTTAACCTAGCCAATTAATTGCCCCTTTAATCCAGTCTTCTGGCTGAGTATTTTTACTAAATAAAGCATCTTGACTGAGGACTGCCATAGCTCGATCGATCTCCTCTTGGCTGTATCCTAAAGCTAAAAGGGTCATCTGCACATCTTCGAGGATTTCCGCTGCCGGTAGTATTGCCGTGGTTGTCGTCGTCGCTTCTTTTAGCTGTCGCCATGCTGCCAATTTAGTTTTTAACTCTAAAGCGATTCTTTCTGCTGTTTTTAAGCCGACTCCGGGGGTTTTGCTCAAAATTTTGGTATTTCCTGTCACTATCGCCACCACAAGTTCCTCAATCCCCAAGGTATCGATTAAAGCTAGGGCTAATTGCGCTCCAACTCCGTTGACGGAAAGCAGTTGACGAAACAAATCTCGCTCTGGGGCGGTGCCGAAACCGTACAATAAAGGCTGCTCCTCGCGAAGGAGTAGGTGAGTGAAAATCTGACGACTATCATTGTTATCTTTGTCGATGTCTAGGGCTAATCGCGAGGGAATTTGGATTTCGTAACCGATCTGGTTTACGTCTAAAATCAAGATCAGTCGGTTATTGGGGGTTTTGATCACCTCGATCGCTTGTCCCCGTAAATAATTAATCATTGATTTAATTCTCCTACGAAAATAACCGAACAACAGTGATGACGGTTTTTACTCCCTGAAGGAATGCCGGGGAGATTTTCATTTTTGTTACAATTGTTAACAGAAGTGAATGGCGCAATTGATAAACTAATTTTCTTGGCGTTAGTCCCCCATAATTGGAGAAGATACAAAATGAATGGCAACATTAGAGTCGGGAATCTCTTTGGAATTCCCTTTTATATTAATCCTTCTTGGTTCTTTGTTCTGGGGTTAATTACCTTAACCTATGGGGGAGATTTAAGTCAGTTTCCCCAGTTAACGGGAATTATGCCCTGGCTCTTGGGATTTTTTGCCGCTATTCTCCTATTTGCTTCCGTGGTTGCCCATGAATTAGGTCATAGTTTTGTTGCCATCGCCCAAGGTATTGAAGTCAAATCAATTACCCTCTTTTTATTCGGTGGTTTGGCAACTCTCGGCAGAGAATCGAAAACTCCTCTAGAAGCTTTTCTAGTGGCAATTGCTGGCCCTTTAGTTAGTTTACTGCTCTTTGGTATCTTCCTAATTATTGGTTCCAATATTAGTTTAAATGCGCCCATGGCGGCGATTCTTTCTCTCCTTGCCTATATCAACCTCGCCCTAGGGCTATTTAACCTGATCCCCGGTTTACCTTTAGATGGTGGTAATATCCTTAAAGCCATCGTTTGGCAAGTAACGGGTAATCCCAATAAAGGGGTTTTATTCGCTAGTCGTTTCGGTCAATTTTTTGGTTGGTTAGCGATTGTCATCGGTGCGCTATCAATTCTCGGAATCAGTCAATTTGGCAGTTTTTGGACGCTATTAATTGGCATTTTCCTCCTACAAAATGCTGGCTTTTCCGCCCAATCAGCTAAGGTTCAAGATTTCCTAAGTCGCTACAGTGCTAAAGATGTTATCTCTCCTAATAGTCCTGTAGTTCCGATTAATTTAACCCTGCGCGAGTTTGCTAATAATTATGTTATCGGTAAACAACAATGGTCTAAATTCCTAGTTACCGATAGCGAAGGTAAACTATTAGGGGTGATTAATGTAGAGGAGCTAAAAACGATTCCCACTTCCCAATGGACAGAGGTAAATATCGGCCGGTTATTACAAACTAGCGAAAGTCTCAAACTGGTTTTGTCTCATACTTCCCTCCTAGATGTGGTGAAAATTTTGGAAGGAGAAAATTTATCTCAAGTGACAGTGGTAGAGGAAAACGGCAGGGTTTTGGGGTTAATTGAGAAAGCTTCTATCCTTACTTTTCTCGCCCAAGAAACCCAAAGTCAAACCGCTTAATCAGTTATCAGTTATCAGTTATCAGTTATCAGTTATCAGTGAGCAGTGAGCAGTTATCAGTTATCAGTGAGCAGTTATCAATTATCAGCTAGAATCAGTTAGGTAAATGTAGTTTTTACCTCAATATTATTGCATAATGTTCTTTAGTATCTACTGACTATACTAACTGTCGCATTGCTTGCCACAATTGCTCGTATTCTTGCTCGGTTGCTGGCGATAAAGGGTTTAAAAAATCGCTTTTTTTGATCGCTTCTGGATTGACAAGTAAAGGATTGTTTTTAATATCTGGGGGAATTTGATCGGGATTTTCAGTGAGAATTAGGGGTGATAATCCAGAGGTAAATAAAGAAATTTTATTAGCGGATTCTGGTTGCCAACAAAAATCAATCCATTGCTGGACAAGAGAATTAGGAGTAGTTAAAACTGGTTTTACCCAGACATCTGACCAGAGAGAAGTGCCGGATTTGGGGACAACAACTTTAATTTTATTATAGCGATCGCCAACTGGTAAAATATCATTAGACCAACCCACAGACAGCCAGACATCACCGAGTATCAGGGGTTGTAAATAATATTGAGAACTATAAAATTTTACCTGTTTTTGTAAAGCGAATAGCTGGTCTTTTAGTCCCATTACTTGTTTTAAATCACTAGCATTATAAGAATAACCCAATTTTTTTAGGGTTAAACCGATGACTTCGCGACGATTATCAATTAGGGCAATTTTACCGGTTAATTCCGGTCGCCATAGATCAGACCAATCCTGTGGCCGCCAGTCAAATTGAGCGAATTTTTCCTCATTATAGGCAATTACTGTCATTCCCCAACGGTAGGGCGCAGCCCAGACTTTTCCCTCTGTTTGCGGTTGTCCTTGGGCATTGCGAGTCATGTTTTCTTGCCAACGGGGGGGCAGTTTTGACCAATTAGAGAGTTGAGAAGTATCTAGGGGTTGAATTAAACCGTTGCTAATCGCTTTTCCTAGCCAAGCATCCCCTAGGGTGACTAAATTACCTATCGCTGGGTTTTGTTCCCTAAAAGGGATAGGAAACGAAAATTGTGAGGTTGGTTGCTCCTGATTTTTTAACCATTTTTCCAACAATTTTAATAGCTCTTTCAGCTGCCTTTCCGACTGAAAATTGACTTTTTTTTCGGCAATAGTTTTCTGAAAATCTGTTAGTAATCGCGGCGGAATCGAACTGGACAGGATAAAAATGCTCGGCTCGCCGCTTCCGGAAGCGCAGCCATTTAACCCCCCCGCTAGGGCGATTGTACCTAATCCTTGCAAAAAAGAACGTCTATTTAACATATCGCCCGCCGATTCCCAACTTCAACAGTAATAATTGCCAGTTTCTAGCCTTGAATTATTATAGGACGATTTTTAACAAAATGTAAACTAGGGAGTTTTGCCGCTACCGATTTCAGCCATAGAGAGGCTTTGTTGTTAACTTTTATGGTAGAAAACTCTGATTTTGTCCTAGTTAAAGCTAGGATAGAAGGAGTAAGCTAAGGGGAGAGGTTATAAGACTATGTCAAACAATCATGATCGAGATTTCCATTATTCTTGTCGTTGTGGAAAAGCCAATTTTCAGTCTGTAAAACATCGATCGGGTATTTTATTAATCGGGGGAGCGGAAGGAGGTAAATTAGGAGAAGATCAAGCGACCACATGGTTATTAAATCGAGCTAAAGGCGGTAATTACTTAGTACTGCGCTTTGGCGATCTTGGCGATCAAGCCGATTGGATTTGCGATAATTATCCCTCCCTGATCGGCTCGGCAGCGGAACTATCAATTGATAGTCGTGAAGGGGCGAATCATCCTGATGTTATCGAATATATTCGTAATGCCGATATTCTTTTTTTTGCCGGTGGTGATCAAAATCAGTACGAGGATTTGTGGGAAAGCACAAAGGTGGAAACAGCGATCAATTATCTGATCAATGAGAAAAAAGTTCCCGTGGCGGGAACCAGCGCAGGAATGGCTATTCTGGGTGATTTTTACTATGCGCCTACTCACGAAGGAGTACTGAGTTCGGAAATATTAAATAATCCCTTTCACTTCAACACCAAAGACTTCTATCGGAGTGATTTTATTCGGGTTCCTTTTCTCAAAAAAGTGGTGACAGATACCCATTTGGATCGACTCAATCAAGATCATCCCGAAACAAGATATGGTCGCCTTTTTGGTTTTTTAGCCCGCAATGTCCACGATAATCACAATCAACTGCCCGCCTACGCTATCGGTTTAGAAGAAGGTGCTTTTCTGGCGATCGATGAGCATGGTATCGCCAAAGTCTATGGTAACGGCACCGATAAGGGACAAGATGCCTATTTTCTGCAAACTAACGGGACTCTACCCGAACAGATAGAGCCGGATCGACCTTTAATCTGGAATAATAACGGTCAAGCGGTGAAAGTCTATCGCATCGCAGGAACTCCCTCCGGCAGCGGTAAATTTGACCTCAAGGATTGGTCTAGTGCTGCTGGCGGTCGCTGGGAATATTGGTACACTAAAGGAGGAATAGCTGGGTTTAAGCGGGTTTTGGTAGCTTGAAGGTCATTTTTGTCAAAAAAGTGATTTCTATGGGTGTTAGGATTAATTTTGAGGCAATAAGGAGAGTTTTTTGAGCTATGACCCCTGAATTAATCACTTTTGGTCGGTATCTCGCGGGTGAATTTGAAAATCAACGGCAAGCGCAAGCAGAACCGGTGTGGTACGTTCACCTGCGTTTATGGTTGCGTCCGTTGCCTTTATTTCGGGAAGACAGCATCGCACTTTTTGCCGAACAGGCCAGTATGATCAATTTAGACCAACCCTACCGGCCGCGACTGTGGCGATTAACGCGCTCGGAATCGGGAGGGTTAGAGGTTAGGCACTATATGTTTAATGACCTGAAATCCGTGCAAGGTGCGGGCAAAAATCCCGATATTTTGCGAAAAATTAGCTTAGAAGACCTAACTTTCCTGCCTACTTGCACTTTAGCAGTCCAAGTCCATACTCTCCCTGATAATCAATACCAGTTTATCGCCCAACCGCAACCGGAACAGCGCTGTCAATTCACCTATGAGGGTACAACCTATCAGGTGGCTTTAGGTTTCGAGGTGACGAGTCATAGCCTAAAAACCTACGATAAAGGTCTAGATCCCGGCACTGGTAAGGGAATTTGGGGCGCTCTGCTCGGTCCCTATCAATACGAGAAAAAACGGGATTTTTCGGCAGAATTGGAGGTGTGAGGAAGATTGGATCACATTAGGTCAAAATGACGGCAGATAACACCGCAAACAGCCGCTAAAGCGGTAATTCCTAAAGCTGTACCGATGTCTTGTCCTTGATTGACGGCAAAAGAAGTGACGATTCCCGCACCTAAACCGGCTGTGATTGCCGCTCCGAGAAAATCTTTATCTGAGTTTTTATACATAGAGATAAGGCCAAATTTCGACAAAATCGTGTTTTTTACCTTATCATCCTCTTTTGAGCAACTAATCACCCGGGGGCGGAATTGCAATCAAGCTTTAGATTTAGCCACGTTTCTTAACATTAAGTTGGGTAGGATAGATAGGGGGTAAAATCGATGAAAATAGCTAAAATCTCTTTTTATGGCTTTTTAACGCTGATTATCTCCCTTTTGCTAATACTGAGTTTTGTTAATGCCAGCAAAGCACAATCGGATACGGCGGTAAGATCGGATTTAATTAGTCTCCGCAATCGAGTCGAGCGCCTTGAAAGTCAAGTCCGAGGAATAACCATCCGCGGGGAAAATGCCGCTCCGATTCCCCAACGGCGATCGGGAACGGGTATAGTAAATGGGGAAGTAGTCGGGGAAACTGACCCACTGTTCCAGCGTTTAGCCACTTTAGTAATTGAATTAAAGGAAGATTTAAAAAAGCTGGAGCAACGGGTGCAAATCTTAGAAAAAGAAACCGTTAGCCAGAAATCGTAGTCAATTGATGCTATAACGATCGAAAGTTAAATTGATTTCAACTATGCAGTTAATTGATTATGTAATTGTGCTGCTTTATCTAGCAGGAACCCTAATAATCGGGATTATCGCCGAGAAAAAAGCTTCTCAAGGTCTAGAATCCTACTTTTTAGGTAATCGCAATTTGCCTTGGTGGATGTTAGGGGTGTCGGGAATGGCAGCTAACACCGATTTAGCGGGAACTATGGTCATTTCTGCCCTGATTTACGCCGTCGGCCCCAAAGGATTATTTATCGAAATCCGCGGCGGTGTTGTCCTAATTATGGCCTTTCTCATGGCTTTTATGGGCAAATGGAATCGTCGCGCCCAAGTTATGACCATGGCGGAATGGATGCAGTTTCGCTTCGGACCGGGAAAACAGGGGAATTTTGCCCGAATTATTAGCGCCGTCGCCACTCTCTTATTCTCTATCGGTGCGATGAGTTATTTCTCCGTTGCGGGGGGGAAATTTTTAGGGCAGTTTCTGGGTATGGATGATCGTCTTGCTTCGGTGATATTAATTCTTCTAACCTTAATTTATACGGTGGCCAGTGGTTTTTATGGTGGGGTAATTACCGATTTATTTCAAGGATTTCTGATTTTTGTGGCGGTAATTTATGTATCGGCAGTGGCCTTTTTTACCGTTAATCTTCCCGATAGTTTCACGGTAGCAATTCCGGGGGCAGCGGAGCCAAAAACTTGGAATTTAAGCGACTGGTCTAGTATTTTCCCCTCCCTGACTTTGGATTTACCCGGAGATTATGCCATCTTTAATTTGTTTGGTGGGGTGATTTTCTTTTATTTAGTTAAAACCATCATCGAAGGTTGCAGCGGCAGCGGTGGTTATATGTTACAACGATATCTAGCGGCCAAAAGCGATCGAGATGCCGGTTTATTATCTTTATTCTGGATTATTCTGCTTTCTTTCCGTTGGCCGCTAGTCACAGCTTTTGCGGTTTTAGGTATTCACTATGGTTTAACTAAAGGCACGATTACAGATCCAGAAAGAATTCTGGCCACGGTGATTACTCAATATATTCCTGTGGGGATGAAAGGGTTATTAATTGCTGCTTTTTTAGCGGCAGCTATGTCCACTTTTAATGCGGTTATTAACGCTAGTGCTGCCTATTGGGTCAAAGATATCTATCAAGCTTTTTTGAAACCAAATGCGGGAGAACAGGAGTTAGTTTTTCAAGGTCGTTTAGCCTCGATTTTTGTGGTCGCAATTGGCTTAGTTTTGAGTTTTAATATCGAAAATGTCAATGATATTTGGGGTTGGTTAACCACGGGATTGGGGGTAGGATTAGCAGTTCCTCTCCTATTACGTTGGTATTGGTGGCGCTTTAATGGTTATGGTTTTGCCGTGGGAACTTTATCGGGAATGGTTGCGGCTATTGCCTCACAAGCGATAATTTTACCTTTCTTTCGTCACAGTCAATATCAGGAACTTATTCTCTTTCTTGTGCCGAGTTTGTTCGCTTTAGCTGGCTGTATTATCGCTACTTTGTTAACTCCTCCCACCGATAGTTTAGTCATGGAAAATTTCTATAATGTTACCCGACCCTTTGGCTTTTGGGGAGAAGTCCGTCACAGTGTTAAACCTAACCTACAGGCAAAAATTAAAGCGGAAAATCAACGGGATATCATCGCCGCTTTTCTCACTGTTCCTTGGCAATTAGTCCTCTTTATGATGGGGATTGTTTTAATCATTAAGCAGTGGCAAAGTTTGAAGATTTTGGCTTTGGTTTTTCTTTTGCTTTCCATCGGTCTCTATTTTACTTGGTATCGACATTTATCTAAGGAAATTACCGTCACTAAAGACCGAGATTTAGGTTAGGCAGTTATCAGTTATGAGTTATCAGTTATGAGTTATCAGTTATGAGTTATCAGTTATCAGTTATGAGTAAGATCTCGTTCCCAGGTTCTACCTGGGAACGCTCTCTTCAGGTTCTACCTGAATACTATTTTAAGGCAGAGCCTTAGATATTGTGTTCCAAGGCAGAGCCTTAAAACAAGGGAAACTCGCAATCCAAAATCCAAAATCCAAAATCTAAAATCCCAAAAAGAGTGGAGGAGCGGGTATCATTTCTCCACGAAAATCTAGTAATTGCACTAGAATTAAATAAGCGATCGCAATCGCAATCGAAATCGCTCCAGTAATGATCGCAACCAGTTTTCCTCGATTCATAAACAATCCCTCAACTGATATAGTCTTATTGTACTAATGCCAGACAATAACATCATCGCGATCAAAGCGAACTTTCTTCAACAGTTGATATTTGTCTTCTAAGGAGCGATAGCCGAGAGCCACTGCTGCTACTGCTGCATAGCCGCTACCTTCTAATTGCAGAATACGATCATAAGCGGCTGGCTCGATTCCTTCTAGTGGACAAGCATCAATATCGAGCAAGGCGGCGGTTTCCATCAGCATTCCCATCGCAATATAACTCTGTCGCTGAGACCACCATTGAACAATTGCTGAGCGTGGCCCATTAACTAAATCTGACACCATCAGATTCTTATAATTCTCCAGAGAAGCGACATCTAATTCTCGAACTTGAGCTATTTTTGCGACGAATTTCTCGACATATGCTACTTCAATTTTGGTAAGAGTAGCAAGTACCACATAGTGGGAGCAATCCTCTACTTGAGTTTGATTCCAACTGACCGGAGTAAGCGCCGCACGAATTTTTGGATCTTGAACGACAATAAATTTCCAGGGTTGCAAACCATATGAAGAAGGAGCCAGTCTCAAGCTTTCTTCTAAGACAAACCAATCTGCTTCAGAAATTTTTTTAGACGGGTCAAATTTTTTGACAGCGTATCTCCACTGAAGCTTTTCTAAAATTTCTTGAGGTTGAATCGTCATTATATCTCCTGGGTGGTTGATCGCTGGAATCTATTTTAAATTCTCTCAAAATCTGCAAAAAAAAAGCAAAATTTTGCCGTCAATTGTTAAGTTTGGTTAAGAAAAATAGCAAGAGCGGCAAGGAATAGAAATCCCTTACCGTTGACTTTGGCCGGACTCACCACTTCTTATAGGGTAAAAACTTACCCGACATGGTAATTTTAACGCGATCGCCTTTAGGGTCTTCCTCCTTATCCACGTCGAGGGTAAAATCGATCGCACTCATAATACCATCGCCGAATTTTTCATGAATCACCGATTTTAGGGGCATTCCATACACCTGCATGATCTCATAGAAACGATAAATCAGGGGGTCAGTGGGGACAACCGGACCCAATCCCTTGACAGGATACTCGGTTAAGGAGGGGATGTAGGCCGGTCCCAATCCCAAAGCTGCCACAATTTTCGTTGCTTCCTCTGGGGAGGCGCTCGCTTGCCGGTAAAAAACAGCGGCAATCCACACCTCATCTCGTCCTAGAATCGCTTCTAGGTCAGCGAAACTCAGGCCTTTTTCCTTCTTCGCTTCCAATAGTTTTGCAGTAATTTCGGGTATCATCGCTTATTTTTGCAGAATTTGTCTGCTTCTAGTTTACCTGAACATCAATTATATAAGTAAAAGTTATGACATTGATAAAAAAACATTTCTTAAAACCCCTTTACATAACTATAAAAACCCGATATTATTAATTCATGTCAAACAAAGAACCTTGACAATTAAATACATACAGAAATTATCCAACCATGACTACAACTCTACAACAGCGCGAGAGCGCTTCCCTGTGGGAGCAGTTCTGCCAGTGGATTACCAGCACCAACAACCGTCTTTATGTCGGTTGGTTCGGTGTCATCATGATCCCCACCCTGCTCACCGCCACCACCTGCTTCATCATC
>NZ_JADBVM010000233.1:0-2683 GCF_020244875.1 Microcystis sp. M44BS1 | reverse complement strand
TGATAACTGATAACTGATAACTGATAACTGATAACTGATAACTGATAACTGATAACTGATAACTGATAACTGATAACTGATAACTGATAACTGATAACTGATAACTGATAACTGTTTTACTCGGCTTTTACCAAACCCTGAGAGCGAATACAGGCCTGTTCCCAGCGACAATCGGGATTAACTTCCACTGGTTTGAGTCGCGCCCAGATTTCGCCTTGATCATCGGCATAAAAACTATCGATAATAGCAGGAATACGAGTACCAAAAGGTTCAGTAATCAGCACAGAATCGGTCAGATTAAATACTTCGCCATTAGCTCCCGTCGCTTTTTCGATGACGGGAATTTCTGCTTTGGGAATCGGTTTTCGGAATGGAGGAGCCGAATCGAAACGGGGACGGAGAGGAGATTTTATCTCACTACTGACTGATTTTACCGTTTCCTCGGCTGGTTTTTCCTCAATTATTTCTGGAGGGGTTTCTGGAGGTTTGGGGGGTACTGCAGCCCTAGAACCCTTTTTAATAATTTGTAGAGGTTGTAGGGGAGGAGTGGTTTTAATTGGCTCTTCGGGAGGTTCAGGGGTGCTAGGGGTTTTCTTCGGGGGACGTGGCATGATACGACAAGGAAAATAAAAACTATAGGATTATTGAAGCACATCGAGCCGCTAACCCGCTCGACCAGTGCTTGTGTCAATTTTGCTGTGGCTAATTCTTCCCTGGATCCGGGCCAGATACCCCGCACTATAGCTATCTAGGAATTAGTCGATTCCCCTCCCCCCTCTACTTTAATGAAAAAAATTCTCATTAAGTATTGACAAAAATTCCTAATAAGCTTATAGTTATTTATAGTGTTCTCCTCTCAAGGATCGGCAGTGGAACCGCGCGGCAGTCTCTAACAATGCGGTTCCCATTTTTTTTTGGAACGATAGAAGGCTTTTAACGTCTCTAAACTTCTAGGTTTCCTCATCCTTTGGCTTTTATGAACGATAATTCCGACCTGTACCTCGATCATCTCACCCATGCGGATACTGTCATTACTGCTGAAATTGTCGAGCATGAGAGTCAATCAACAGATGAGACAGATTGGCCGGCTCTATCCTCTCATTTACGTCAACAAAATCAAGAATTACAAGCGGAGATCTGGCGACGGGAGCAAGCTCTCGCAGAACTGCGATCGCGGTTAGCCGAGCAACATCGTCGCTTGCAAAGTTGCGATACCCTAATCCAGCAGCAAAGCGAGGAACTGCAATACGAAAAGCAACAATTACAGCGAGCTTTAGGGGAAATCGAACAGTATCGTCAAGCAGAACAACGGCAACCGATGATTATTGCCAATTTGACCGCAGAATTGACCCGCACGCGCCAACAATTAGCCCGTTTAGAGCGAGAATGTGCCTTAATTCAGGAAAGTTATCAGGAAAAAAGCCAAAAACTGTGCAACTATGACCAGCAATTGCAGGAATTACGCACCCGTCTTCAACGTCAACAACGCTACACCCTCCAGTATAAAGCGGCCTTGGCTCAGTATTTCCAGCGCGGTAGCGATCGCAATTCTCCCCCGGATTTAGCCATTGTCGCCAAGGCAGCCGCGATCGAGCCTTGGTCTCAGACAGAGAATCAAGAAAGCGATGAAGTCGCTGCCATGGATGAGTTTTTAGCGGAATTAGAGACAATTGAGCCAGTAGAATCCTTAAATAAGAAAGACAGGGATTGGCCGGCACCTATCATCTCTCCTTCCCCGAAATATTCCTCTTTTCGGGTTGATTTGCCCACTTTTATTAAATATCGCCAAGAAAAAGATAATTCCTGAACAACAGAAAGAGAGCCGGCGACTGTCCATGTTTCGTCTCGGCTCTCTATTCTGGTTCGCTCCTCACACTAATTAAAATCTATCATAAGCTGATGGTTTTGTCCACTAAATTTATAAAAGTTAATATTTTTAGCGAAAATTTGGGTTCAAAACCCCGCCATGACCGCTTAGGGTAGGACGGCTTTTTGGTATCTTTAGCTATCTGATCAATTCTCTGAGAACGTCCGTCTTATTATTAGTTCTACCAGTAGGTTGACAGAATTGATCTAGATGCTCCCTTTGGGAATCTTCTCGACTTTGTGAGATCATCAGTGCTTTATCTCGTGCCAAGGTTCTACCTTGGCACGAGATAAGGGAGGGTTTCCCTCCGTTTAGGGAAAACCGTAGTTTGGCTTTTGCGGCTACGATCCTTGCATAGCAAGACTTTTAAGGCTTAGTGGCTTTCCCGTGAAATTTCATTTCTCTAGCTGGTTGCGGTTTATAAGTTTACAACTGTTGCAAGCTTGTAAGGTTTTATGTAGTTTGTAAGGTTTTATGTAGTTTAGACAAAAGACAAATTGCCCGTCGCTAGAATGAAAATGATGAGGAAAGCAGACTTATCGATGGCTCTGAAAAAACGCACTCAGTTGATTTGTCTGAGAAAGATGACCGAATCATCAAATCAGAAAGGAAAAACTTATGCAGACATACACCCAAGTCTCTACCATCAATATAAGTGATAACACCGCCGCTAACCCTTATCCTTCTTCCCTGACGCTTTCGGGGGTTAATGGCACAATTACAGGGGTAACGGTAACTCTCTACAATATTAATCATACTTACCCCGATGATATTGATATTCTTTTAGTCGGACCGCAAGGACAAACAGTAATTTTA
>NZ_JADBVM010000232.1:0-13064 GCF_020244875.1 Microcystis sp. M44BS1 | reverse complement strand
TTCATTTAATCATTCAAATCACAGTACAGACGATTATTTGATTGACTAGGATTTTTCTCGGCTATGATCTCTGGTATATAATTGTAGTCATCCTGCTATTATAGTCCTCATTCAATCATAATCTCAACCATCATAGTTTTCCTTCAATCATTCAAATCACAGTACAGACGATTATTTGATTGACTATGATTGTTTTTGGCTCTCATCCCTGGGATATAATTGGATATAATTGTAATAATCGCGCCATAACCCTAGCAATCATCGTCCTCATTCAATTATGTCCAATTTTTTACGGAATGGCGAATCAAGGTGTTGTAGTTCTGATAAGTTTCGTGGTTTAGAAGTTATAAGGAGTCTAAATTATGTTTGAACGGTTTACAGAGAAAGCGATTAAGGTAATTATGTTAGCGCAGGAGGAAGCGCGTCGCTTGGGGCATAATTTTGTAGGAGCGGAATTTATATTTTTAGGGTTAATCGTTGAAGCGACAGGAATTGCGTCGCAAGTTTTAAGACAGCAGGGAATAACGCTAAAAAATGCTCGAATTGAAGTTGAAAAAATTCTAGGAAAGGGTTCAGGAATTAGCCCAGAAATGAATCCTGTAGATATTCCTTTTACAGAGTCGGCAAAACTCGTTTTAAACAGTGCATTATCATTTGCTGATAAATTAGGGAGTGAATTTATTGATACAGAGCATTTACTGATTGGGATTTTTCAACAAGGGGAAAGTACAGCGATAATTTTACAAAATTTACAGGTTAATCTAAAAGATTTAACTGTTTCTTTGACTCAGTATTTTCAGCAGCAACCCTCTAATCAGTTACCTCAAACTGTTTATGTGCTGCTTTACAATGTGGGAACAGATGATGAGGGTATTCATACTATAAGCACAGGCAATAAGGATACAATATTAATATTTGAGACTCAAGAAGATGCGGCTACTTTCGCACGACGATTAGGGGAGCAGAATTTTCCTGTACCGAGTGTTGAAGCAATAGAAGCTGAGGCGATTTTATTGTTTTGTAAGAACTCAGGTGATGATTGGGAATTTGTAGCGCAAGGAACAAATAGAATTCCTCCTTCTGAAAATCAAACGATAAATCAGCAAAATACTTTTGTAGATCAATCTTCACCAGGAGTAACTCTTGACATTGAAATACCTAACCAACAAGATTATCTCAATTTTTTAATGGAGACATTACAAAAAATCTCTGAAAATCCTAATCCTCAAGTTATTTATCCCTTCTGGGCGCAGAATCTTGATAAGTTAGATTATAATTTAGCGAGAATCCTAGATAGTTGGGCGAGAAATACATTAACGCAAGCCACGCCAGAACAAGCCTATTCTATCGCTGCGGTTATTTTCTATTTCAGTGACTTAATCCAACAATTTCCCCTCGGTGACATCACCACCCACAAAGAAATTGCCATCACGGGTTATGAAATAGTCTTAACCATCTTCACTTTTGACGCATTTCCCCAAGAATGGGCATTGACACAGAATAATCTCGCCATTGCTTACCTTAACAGAATCAGAGGGGAGAAAGCTAAGAATCTAGAAAGGGCGATCACCGCTTGCCAAGAAGCCTTAAAAGTGTTGACTTTTGACGGGTTTCCTCAAAATTGGGCATTGAATCCTCAAAATTGGGCATTGACACAGTACAATCTCGCTGTTGCTTACATTGACAGAATCAGAGGGGAGAAAGCCGAGAATTTAGAAAGGGCGATCGCCGCTTGCCAGGAAGCCTTGAAAGTGAGAACTTTTGACGCATTTCCCCAAGAATGGGCAGCGACACAGAATAATCTCGCTGTTGCTTACATTAACAGAATCAGAGGGGAGAAAGCCGAGAATTTAGAAAGGGCGATCACCACTTGCAATGAAGCTTTGAAAGTTTATACTTTTGACGCATTTCCCCAAGATTGGGCAACCACACAGCATAATCTAGCTAATGCTTACCATGACAGAATCAGAGGGGAGCAAGCAGGGAATTTAGAAAAGGCGATCGCTGCTTACCAAGAAGCTTTGAAAGTTTATACTTTTGACGCATTTCCACAAAAATGGGCAAGGACACAGAATAATCTCGCTGGTGCTTACAGTGACAGAATCAGAGGGGATAAAGCTGAGAATTTAGAAAAGGCGATCGCCACTTACCAGGAGGCCTTAAAAGTTTATACTTTTGACGCATTTCCCCAAGATTGGGCAAGGACACAGAATAATCTCGCTGGTGCTTACAGTGACAGAATCAGAGGGGATGAAGCTGAGAATTTAGAAAGGGCGATCTCCGCTTACCAGGATGCCTTGAAAGTGTTTACTTTTGACGCATTTCCCCAAGATTGGGCAACGACCCAGAATAATCTTGCTATTGCTTACAGTAACAGAATCAGAGGGGATAAAGCCGACAATTTAGAAAAAGCGATCACCTCCTATCAGAATGCTTTAACAATCCGCACAAAAGAAGCTGATCCCCTTAAGTGTTTACAAACCGCTCGTAATTTAGCTATTCTTCACTACAGCGAAGAACAATGGCAACCTGCCACAGAAGCCTATAATACTGCCATTGAAGCTGTCGAAAATGCACGCTTAGAAGCCCTTAACCCCCAAAGTCGCCAAGAGGTTTTATCCAATGCTATTGGTGTTTTCCATCGCATTGTGCAAGCCCATCTTAACCTCAATCAGCCTGAGAAGGCATTAGAATATATCGAACGCAGTAAAGGGCGTAATCTGGTGGAATTAATCACTCAGAAAAACCTACACCCCCAAGGCGTTAGTCAAGAAATTATCGCCCAATTAAATGAATTAAAGCAAAGAGTTGTTAATGAACAAATCCGCTTACAACATCAAAGCATTAACCAGAATTTAATGCGTAGTGATAACCTAACTCCCTACGTTCAAGATCACAGTTATCTGAAAGAATATCAACAAGACTTAGATAATTTTATTGCAAGAGAAATTAAAGATCCTCTCTTTAGCCTCACTCAAAAAGTTGAGCCGATCCCATTTACAGAGATTCAGGCTTTAACTGATGCTGAAA
Organism: Microcystis sp. M44BS1; assembly: GCF_020244875.1. Classification (NCBI taxonomy): domain Bacteria; kingdom Bacillati; phylum Cyanobacteriota; class Cyanophyceae; order Chroococcales; family Microcystaceae; genus Microcystis; species Microcystis sp. M44BS1. Next base: position 10,034 of record NZ_JADBVM010000232.1, on the reverse strand, counting down.
CTTGTCTCCTGCAATGGTACATTACAGGGGAGAAAATACTCGCTTTTGTGGTGTCTGCTGAGGGAGAGGTTAAAGTTTGGCAATCTTCCGAAAATGATAAAAATCAATTCTTGGATACATTTGACAATTATCGAGAGCTTTACTACTCCAAAAATGGCAAGCAAGAATGGAGAAATCAACTGTCTAACCTCTTACAGACTTTTGCTGATATTCTGCATATTAATGATATTCTTGCCCTGATTCCCGATACTTGTCAACGCTTAATTATTATTCCCCATTGGTTTCTGCATATTCTCCCTATTCACGCCTTACCTGTTGATCCCCCCCAACTCTCCTTAAAAAGTGGGGAGTCGGCAACGGGGGGATCAGAATTACAAGATTTATTTCCGAAGGGTGTACAATATGCCCCTAGTTGTCAAATCTTGCAAAAAATCTCCCAAACTTTTCACCATTCCGAGTTTAATAAACTGTTCGCTATTCAAAACCCCACCAAAGACTTATTTTACACTGACTTAGAAGTTAATATCCTCTCAACTTTCTTTACTGAACCTCAAGTTATCGCCCAAGATAACGCCACTAAAAACGCTGTTCTTCCCCATCTCAAATCCTCAGATAACCACTGTTATCACTTCTCCTGTCATGGAGGCTTTAACCCCGATAATCCCCTTGAATCCGCCTTATTATTAGCCAATAAGGAACCCTTAACATTAGGCGAAATCTTTGAACTGCGCTTGAATAAATGTCGCCTTATCACCCTTTCCGCTTGCGAAACTGGCTTAATTGATTTAAACTCTATCAGCGATGAATATATCGGTTTACCCAGTGGTTTTCTGTTTGCAGGAAGTCCCAGCGTTGTCAGTAGTTTATGGACAGTTAATGACCTGTCAACCTCCTTCTTGATGATTAAATTATATGAGATTTTATTTGATGAGAATCAGCAAGTTTCTGTACCAGTTGCCCTAAAACAAGCTCAAAACTGGTTACAGAATTTAACCGTACAAGAATACTTGAATAAGTTGGATAGTTGCCTAAAAATTGTCAAGTCAATGCAACAAAAATTAACATCAAAAGAATTTAATCGATTGATGGATATGATTGAAGATGAACAAATTAGAATAAAAGGGTTTGAACTTAATTATAAGCTGTTCAATAACCCTTTTTATTGGGCTGCTTTTACCGCATCAGGTATCTAAACTAATCACAAAAATTGTCTAATGTTTCCCTAAAAACGTGAATAGCGAGAGGAGTTGCTACCACTACCAAAACTGGATTACCAGAAGTAGCAAGTAAACCAACTAATCCACCTAATATATTAGGTGCTAAATCATCTTTAACTCGGTCATGACATATTAATTGACGTGCTTGGGTGATAGCTTGTTGCCAAAAATTATCTTCATCTGCCCTCACTGTATCAATATTTGAACGCCTTGCTAATCTCATAGCAGCATACTCCAAATCGCCATCACAACGCTCAATCACGTCAATATCTCCTAATGCTTTAGAATCTTCTGCCAATTCAGCGCGAAACTGGGCAATTTCTTCAGGAGTAACTTTAGTTGATTCAATATCCATAGATTATTCTTATTTACAGACAATGCTAATTGTATATTTTATCATCTATCGATAGTTTTTGATAGAAAGTGTTAATCTAACTGGTTACTGATAACTGAAAAGGTTCTTAATTCCCTACCATTGTGATAATTGCTGTCATTTAAACCACGACAAAATTAACTAATTTGCCCGGGACAACAATCACTTTTTTGATTTCCTTACCCTCTAAATAACGTTGGGCGATTTCCGATTCCAGGGCGAGGGTTTCTAGGGTGCTTTTATCGGCACTAGCGGGAACTTGTATCGTGCCTCTGGTTTTTCCCAAAATTTGGATGACAAGGGTAATCTCGTCCACAATCAGGGCAGTAGGATCAACTTTTGGCCAGGGTTGCAGGTGAATTGATTGGCTATGGCCTAAAGCTTGCCATAATTCTTCGCTAAGATGGGGAGCAAAGAGGGAAAGTAAGATTAATAGGGTTTCGATTCCTTCCCGATAAATGGGGGATGCAAAACACTTATTATCCCCTAAAGCGTTACTGAGTTTCATCAATTCGGAAATGGCGGTATTAAATTGATAATCTCCTTCTAAATCCTCGGAGATTTCTTTAATAGCGGTGTGAATTGCCCGTCTTAACTCCTTGTCAATTTTCGAGAAAGTCTCTATTTTTTTGACTTGCTTGGGTTTATTTTCAATATATTCACTGACTAAACGCCACACCCGATTAAGAAAGCGAAATTGTCCTTCTACCCCTGCATCTTCCCACTGTAAATCTTTTTCTGGGGGTGCAGTAAAAAGTATAAACATTCGGGCAGTATCGGCCCCATATTTTTCGAGAACTTTCAGAGGATCAACGCCGTTATATTTCGACTTAGACATTTTTTCAAAGAAGAAAGATAGAACTTCTCCCGTGTCTTTATCGCAATATTTATCCTCTTTATAGATAACATTTTCTGCGGGGACATATTTGCCAGTTTCGGGATTTTTGTAGGTTAATCCCTGTACCATTCCCTGGGTTAACAGACGGTTAAAAGGTTCATCGACATTAACTAAACCTCGGTCTCTTAAAACTTTGGTAAAGAAACGAGAATAGAGTAAATGTAGGATAGCGTGTTCGATTCCTCCGACGTATTGATCCACGGGCATCCAATCATTAACCTTCTCAAATTGAAAGGGTATATCTTCATTTTTAGCATCGGTATAACGGAGGAAATACCAACTAGAATCGATAAAGGTATCCATGGTGTCCGTTTCCCGTTTTGCGGGAGTGCCACAGCGAGGACAATCCACATTTACCCAGTCTTCTAATTTGGCTAAAGGGGAAGCACCTCGACCGCTAAATTCGACATTTTCTGGTAAAGTAACGGGTAAATTATCGATAGGTACTGGCACGGTTCCACAGTTAGGACAGTGGATAACTGGAATCGGACAACCCCAATATCTTTGACGGGAAATTAACCAATCCCGGAGACGATATTGTATTCTAGCTTTGCCGTAACCTTGGGCAGTGGCATAATCAATAATAGCGGTTTTTCCTTCTTGGGAATTCAGTCCATTAAATTGAGCGGAATTAATCATAATTCCCGCTTCTGTATAGGCCTCTTTTAACTCAATTTCGCCACTTTCTGGAGTAATAACTATCTTAATTGGCAGGTTATTTTCCTGAGCGAATTTAAAATCGCGACTGTCGTGAGCCGGGACTCCCATCACTGCCCCTGTCCCGTATTCGTAGAGGACATAATCAGCAATTAAAATCGGAATTTCTTCACCAGTAAAAGGATTAATTGCCATTCCTCCGGTTTTAATACCGCGTTTGGGTTTATCTTCGGCGGTTCTTTCTAATTCGCTTTCGCTGGCTATCTCTTGAATAAAAGTTTCTACGGCCGATTTTTGTTCGGGAGTGGTAACTTGTAAAGTTAAGGGATGTTCGGGAGCAAGTACCACATAAGTGACTCCATAAACCGTATCGGGACGAGTGGTAAAAACAGCAATTTTTTCTGTGGAGTTAACAAGAGGAAATTCTAAATAAGCACCTACCGATTTACCAATCCAGTTGGCCTGCATGGTTTTAACCCGTTCTGGCCAACCGGTAAGCTTATCTAAATCAGTGAGTAATTGTTCGGCATAATCGGTGATTTTTAGGAACCATTGCCGGAGTAATTTTCTTTCTACTTTAGCACCCGATCGCCAAGATTTTCCTTCACTATCTACCTGTTCATTGGCCAAGACAGTTTGATCGATAGGATCCCAATTCACTGCCGCTTCTTTTTGGTAAGCTAATCCCGATTCAAAAAACTGTAAAAATAGCCATTGGGTCCAACGATAATATTCCGGGGAACAGGTGGCAACTTCTCTTTCCCAATCGATAGATAATCCTAACTGTTGTAATTGCCGTTTCATCTGGGCAATATTTTGGTCTGTCCATTTTGCCGGAGGAACTCCCCTTTCAATGGCGGCATTTTCTGCCGGTAATCCAAAAGCATCCCACCCCATGGGATGCAGCACGCGATAACCCTGCATTCTTTTCAGACGGGCAATCACATCGGTGATAGTATAGTTGCGAACGTGACCCATGTGCAGGTTGCCCGATGGATAGGGGAACATGGAGAGGGCGTAAAATTTCGGTTTATCGGCGTTTTCTGGGGTTTTGTCCAATCCCATTTGCTGCCAAATCTTCTGCCATTTCTGTTCGATTTCTGCGGGGTTGTACGGCACTGGGGTCTTTTCTCCTGAGTTGTATCTATCCCTCCCATTTTACAGCAGCCGGCTGGGGGGCGATTGCCAGTCTTGGAGTTATGTACCCTAGCAAAAACCCTCTGGGTTTTAGTGGTTAATTTTCCCGGGGAATATAGCCTTCGACTTCACCCAATAGTTACTTGACTGGTATCGACGCCGGTTGCCCCATGGACTTTACTGGCAATTGCAACCATTTTATTTAAAGTCGCCTGATGGGAAACCTTGCCTTTTAGTACAACTTTACCACCAGTTTGAGCGACCCACAATTTGTCCTCATCAGCTAAATCCGGTGTCTCGTCAAAAGCTAAAACTACTCGTTTAGCTAGGCCGCTTTCGTCGTATTTTCCATCTAATCCGACTCTTTCGGGGGGAATCCCCGCAGCAGCGGCTTTTCCTGCGATCGCACTAGCGGCATCTGCCGGTTTATCTAAACCAAAAATTCTTTTTAACCAATCCATTGCTAACACTCCTGATTGAGTTCTAAAACCCCAATTTCTTTAAGAGGGATTTGGTGGAAACGATGTGTCGATCTAATCCTAAACGATCGGGACTCACTCCCACCGCTAAAGCGACTAATTGGGAAAAATGCAACACGGGTAAACCTAAACTTCGACCGATCGCTTTTGCCACTTCCGGTTGTCGGGAATCAAGATTAAGATGGCATAAAGGACAAGGGGTGACTAAACAATCTGCCCCGGCTGCCATCGCCTCTAAAATGTGTTTTCCTGCCATTTGGAACGATTGGGTGGTGGCATAACTGGACAGGGGCCAACCACAGCATTGAGTGCGTCCTTGATAATAAATCGGATTTGCTCCCACCGCTCGAAAGACATTTTCTAGGGATTCCGGCTGAAAGGGATTATCGTAGGGAAGAGTATCCTGGGCGCGCAGGAGATAACAACCATAAAAACCGGCGCAATTTAAGCCTGATAAGGGACGAACCACCTTGGCCGCCAAATTATCTAAGCCATAATCGCCCACAATTGCCCAGAGTAGGTGCTTAACCGTCGTCGTACCTTGGTAGGGGGAACAATGTTCTTTCTGTAAATAATTATTAACTTCCTCAACATAATTGGGATTATTATGCTTTGCTTCCTTCAAGCGCTCATCCACATGACCGATCACTCCCTGACAGGTGCTACAGTGAGTCAACAGGGGTAAATTGAGGGCTTCCGCTAGGGCAATATTGCGCGCATTGACAGTATCTTCCAAGAGTTGCGAATCTTCCTTATAGGTTCCCGAACCACAACAGGCCGCTTTTTTGAGTTCGACTAAATTAATCCCCAAAGCTTCCGTCAGGGCTGCCGTGGATAAATATAGTTCCCGACAGGCCCCTTGAGCGACACAACCGGGAAAATAAGCATACTGGAGATTGTTGACTGTCATGGATTCTAGGAAATTACTACTCATTACCTATCTACCATCTTGCCCCCCTTCCCCCCTGTCATCACTAAAGTCATGGAATTTCTTAACAGACAGTCTTTTGTGAGCTGCTCCGAACAAGTGTACGGTAGTTTGTCCCTAGAAATAATATCCCAAAAGTAGGAGAGAACGTAGGTTGGGTTGAAGCATGAAACCCAACGCCCGATTATGTTACGCTACCGCTAATCCATCCTACAAATAATTGTGCCTCCCTACTTAATACCCAAAAGGAGGAGAGCCATCTCAACAGTATAATGGCTCTCCTTGAGAAAAATTGTTGTCCTGAGGAGTCGGTTGTACAAAGGGGAATCTGCCCGGTCAAGAGGTGATTTACGGGTAGAATTGAGATTGTAGCCGAGAAATTACGGCGAGAAACCCTATTTTGTCTGCTTACGCCGCTTGGGTGAGGGTGATAACAACATCAAAGTCAGCACGGCTAGGGAAAATCGAGAGAACCCGGTCCAGTTGGGTTAATTCAAAGATAATCTTGACTGAAGGTGGAATAGAACAGATATTGAAGGATTTTCCTTGACTTTGAGCCAGACGAAAGGCGGTAACTAAAGCCATTAATCCGGCACTGTCGAGGAATTCCACCCTGCTCATATCCACGAGAAAAGTGATAGAGCTACTCTGGTTGAACAGATTGGTGAGCTGCTCTTGAAATTCTAGGACGTTAGCGGCGGTAATATAGCCACTTGGCTCAAATAGAGCAATTTCTGGGACTTTTACAGGACTTTTCATGGCTGGACTTGGAAATTTATAAAATGAACCTTTTAACCGGAAATTCAGACACCGCTATTATGTCCTAACTTTCTGATTTTGCAACCTTGGTCTTGACAAATTTTCTCTCTCCCGCTCAAGATTAATCTTTTTTTAATCTTTCCCCCTGTAGGGAGGAACCGGTTTTAGGTTAACCTGATGATCCGAGGAGTAAAGAGAAACAGTGATCAGGACTGACTAGGGTAAACATCAAGGGAAAGTCGTTAGGTTTAAGCTCTCATCCCGAATGACTGATGATGACCCAGTATTCTACCGGTATTTTTGCTAAAATAAAGTAAAGCAGGATACGAAAACTAGATTTATTGAGCTAGAGTAATAAAATTGTGGATACCCAGCCGACTATCCGCCAATTAGTGGAACAAGCCCTATATTATCGTCAAATCACGCCAGAAATCGAAAACGGAATTAATGAACTCCTCGCTCGTCTTGGCTACGTTTCCGATGTGGATTACGAGGCCCTAGAGTTACTCATGGATGAAATGGACGAGGGCCGGATTAATCTCGTTCCCCGTCGGTAACTTCAGTTATCAGTGGTGAGTTTTCAGTTCACTGATGGCCTTTCGGTTCCTGTTATGCAATGGACGGGGTTATAAGGGATGAAACCATTATATAGAAAGACATTTAGCGATCACCCGATCAAACCGAACCTAGGCGTTGGGTTTCATGCTTCAACCCAACCTACGTTCATCTTATATTTAATTCCACCCACCTACTTAGCGATCACCCGATCGAACCAGACCAAGTAACGAAGAACCTCACTGATTACTGTTTACTGTTTACTGATTACTGATGACTGAACAATCCCCCAAAACCCAATTTCCCCAAATTTCCCCAAATTAATATAATTGACTTCAGGCTTTCTCTTAACCTGATTTTTTCCATGATTCCTTTAACTCTTAATCTCTTGCAAGGTTCCGTTACTTTTCGTTTCAGTCCCAGTGCTGCTCTGGATTTGCAAAGGGAAATTAATATTTTACTCGATCACCTGAAAGCGATCGCCAGTAATGCCGCTAGTGGGGGTAAACCCCAACCCCAAAAACCGCTGGAATATCAGCACACTGGTGATGTGTTTCTGGAAGTGTTTTGTAATCCCAATATTTATCCGAGTCCTTTTTCGGCTAAAGTTTTGTTAACGGTTCGTGACGATCGCCTACGCTTAACCACAGAAGCAGAATTAACCCGTGTGATCGAGGATTTAGAGCGTTATCTCGACCAAAATAGTTAGAATCGGGGGATTTTTGGGGTTTTGACCTTTCCTTGTCGTCCCACCTTTCCCCGTCTGACTATTCTTCTCTAGCTTGCCATGTTACCGACCGATTTATTGATTTCCCGTCAAAATGGCGAGACAATTATTCCCAAACGCTTACCGATCGCTCCTGATTATCTGGCGATCGCTAAAGAACAAATCACCTGTTTTCAGGAAAGTATCGGTGAAACTAAGGGAGAATTAAGCCAAAAACTCCTAATCTTGGAGGGAGACAGTCCCGATTATAAAATTAAACGGGGATTTGCTCACCTATTAACCAATCATTTTGCCACCTTTGAGATTATTAGTCCCTTAGAACCGCAGGAATTAAGAAAAAGAGTTTTTGAACAAGCGGCCAACTTTGTTCCTATTCCCCAAAATCGATCGCTAATTCTGGAGAAAATTGCCCAGCAACTCAGCCAAGAATTAAATCAAGAAATTTTTCCAGTAGCTCTAGAAAAAGGACTCTATGCTGATTTAGCGGAGAATAAAATTCTCACTCAATTTGATGCTCCCACCCCCGAAAACCTAATTCATCGTTTTAACCTCTCGCAAATTCAAGGGATTTTTTATCGGGCCAGTTATTTAATTATCAACGTCCACCGCAATGATCCGGGGGAATATAAATATCTCTTTCGCTATCTAAAACTATTTCGTTTAATGACTTATATCGAAGGGGATGCCGACACGGGATTTACTATTACTATCGATGGTCCCACCAGTTTATTTAAAGCTAATAGTCGTTATGGCATTGAAATCGCTAAATTAATTCCTGCCTTACTCCATGTCACTCACTGGAATTTGAAGGCACAATTACAGTATAAAGATTCCTATACAGGAACTATTAAAAAACAACAGTTCAATTTAGAGGATAACTGTGGTCTGGTGTCCCACTATTCCCCAGGTAAACCCTACGATAGTATGTTAGAGGAATCTTTCGCTAAACGTTGGTTACAGTTAAAAACTGAATGGCAACTAGAAAGAGAAGTGGATTTAGTGCCTTTACCCGGAGGAGTGATGATTCCCGATTTCCGTTTAGTGCATCCCGATGGTCGCGTTTTTCTCCTCGAAATTGTTGGTTATTGGCGACCAGAATACCTACAAAAGAAATTTTTACAGGTCAAATCGGCCCAAGCAAATAATCTAATTTTAGCCGTGTCGGAACGGTTAAATCTAGAAAAAGCTGGAGTTAAATTTCAAAATCTACCCGCTCAGGTTATCTGGTTTAAAGATAAATTATCACCCCAAGCAGTGTTAGAAGTTTTAAATTAAAAGGTTAAGAAGCTAAAAGCGGAAGCATGATTTAATACTCCCGCTTTGGTTTAATCAGACTAGGTTAACTCTTTCGCTCAAGACCGGACAATGAGTGCTACATCATTGAGCAATAGTAGGACTGATGGACACTTTCACCACTTTATTTTTTTCTTCTTCCGCTTTCGGGAGGGTGAGGTTGAGAATGCCATCTTTGTATTCAGCAGCCACGTTAGTGTTATCAACCTGAACCGGTAGAGGAATAACCCGATGGAATTTACCATAACGGAATTCAGTGCGGGTAAATCCTTCCTCTTCGGTTTTAATTTCCGATTTTCTTTCACCATTAATGGTCAGACTATCGGCTGTTACTTCCACGTTGAGGTCTTTGGCTTCCATACCGGGTATTTCCAGTTTAAGCTGAACTGCCTCTGGCGTTTCGGTCATTTCCGCCGCCGGGATGAAGGATAACCCCACTTTTTCGCCATTGCCTACATCAGTCGGCACAATACGATCCAACAAGCGATTCATTTCTTTTTGTAGGCTTTCTACTTCTCTGAAAGGTTCCCAACGTATAAGTGCCATATAATTCACCTCCGAAGTTTTCTTGACGCTAGAGATGTTGATTTATCTCTACACTTTTAGGATAGATAAAAGATTCTCTGACCGGGGTAGGGTTTTCGGTATTGAGTTTTTCCAGATTCCCGTACTATCTCCTATACTAGAGCTAGGTGAGGAAGTTTTTCCTGGGGAAGTGGGAAGTGGGAAGTGGGGTGTTTTCTCAGTGAACTGATAACTGATAACTGATAACTGATAACTGATAACTGATAACTGATAACTGATAAGGCTCTTCTGGTTTCTGTGTGGAAACGAGGTCTATACTGATAGAATATCCGCAAAATAGCCCTAAAAGTCTTGCCCGATAAGCATTTCACGATTCCATAAGCAAAAATTATCACACAAAGTCGAGAAGCGCCCTGATAACTGATAACTGATAACTGATAACTGATAACTGATAACTGATAACTGATAACTGATAACTGATAACTG